>JABEVI010000215.1 GCA_013044085.1 Steroidobacteraceae bacterium | reverse complement strand
TGCCCGGCGCGATGCTGCTCACCGCGGCCGGCGTGGCGCTGATCGCGGTGCAATTCGCCGCGGCGCGCGCGCCTGCGGCCGCAACGGGCGCACAGCGCCCCCCCGGCGCCGATACCGCCCGGCTGCTCGATAATTTCGAGCAACGTTTCGCTGAACTGAAGGCCCGCAAGCCGAGTGCCCTGCTGCTCGGCGATCTGTACACGCTCGGCGCCCAACTCGAACAACGCGGCCGGCTACCCCAGGCAACCGCCGTCTTCCGTCACCTGGCGCGCATCGACGCCACCCACCGGGACGTCACGATGCGTTTGAAGCGCTTGATGGACGCTCAGCGTGCGCCGACCGGCCGTACCGAGACCAAGGGTGGCGCGGCGGTCCACGCCGCCGCAGCGAGCCCGGCCGCGACCGACCGGGCGGTGAACCCAGCTCCCGCAACACCCCGCACACCGCCACCCAGCCCGGCCGACACCCGCCTCGGCACGCCGGGCGGCACCGCCGGCGAGGATTCGGCGCCTCCGACTCAGCTCGGCCGTTACCGCCTGGAGCGGGAAATCGGCCGCGGCGCGATGGGAGTCGTGTATCTCGGCCGGGATCTGGCGATCAACCGCCAGGTCGCGATCAAGGCGATACCGCTGGCGAGCGAATTCAGTGATTCGGAACTGGCGGAGGCTCGCGCGCGTTTTTTCCGCGAAGCGGAGACCGCCGGACGGCTCAATCACCCGAACATCGTGACCATCTATGATGTCGGCGAGGAACGCGGCCTCGCCTACATCGCCATGGAGTATCTGCAAGGCCGCCATCTGAGCGAATACGCAGTGCCGGCCAAGCTGCTCGAACCGCGCAAGGTCGCCGAACTGGTGCGACGCACCGCCGATGCCTTGAGCTTCGCCCACAAACAGCAGGTCGTGCACCGCGACATCAAGCCGGCCAACCTGATGTACGACACGGCGACGGACGTACTGAAGATCACCGACTTCGGCATCGCGCGCATCACCGACGCCGGCAACACCCGCACCGGCATCGTCCTCGGCACACCCTCGTTCATGTCCCCGGAGCAGCTCGAAGGGCGAACTGTGACCGGTCACTCGGACTTGTTTTCGCTTGGTGTTAGCCTATTCCAGCTCTTGACGGGACACCTGCCCTTCACCGCCGATTCGATGACCGGGCTGATGCAACAGATCGCGGAAAGGCCTCATCCGCCGCTGCGTGCGTTTCGGCCGGATCTGCCCGCATGCCTCGAAGAGATCCTGGACCGCGCTCTGGCGAAGGAACCAGGTGCGCGCTTCGAGACCGGCGCGCAGATGGCGGCCGCGCTGGAGGACTGCAAGAAGCGGATCGCGGACGGTGCGCCATGAAGGGGTCGAGAGCAATCACCTACCTAGAACAGCCATCACCATGACGTTACGGGGAAAAATCGCCAGTGTCGCGCTCTCCGACACAGGCAAGGTGCGCGAGCACAACGAAGACATGATCAGCGCGGAGGCGGACATCGGCCTGTTCGTGCTCGCCGACGGCATGGGCGGCTACAACGCCGGCGAGGTCGCGAGCGGAATCGCGGTGAAAACCATCGTCAACCTCGTTCGTGACGCGGTCGCACGCGAGAATCTCTCCGCCCGCGACCCGGAGACGGGACTGAGCCGGCGCAGCATCGTGCTGCGTGATGCGATTCACAGGGCGAACAAAATCATCTATCACACCTCGCGCACCCAGCCGCAATGTGAAGGGATGGGAACGACCGTCGTCGCATGTCTCTTCCACGACAACAAGATCTCGATCGCCCATGTCGGGGATTCACGCCTTTACCGGCTGCGGGAGAATCGCTTCGAACAACTCACGCTCGATCACTCGCTGCTGCAGGAGCTCGTCGACCGCGGCTTCTACTCTCAGCAGGAGGCGCAGCGCGCGACGAACAAGAATTACGTCACCCGCGCGCTCGGTGTCGAACAGAACGTGGATGTGGAAATCAACGAGGATGCGGTTCAAAAGAGCGACTATTACGTGCTCTGCTCGGACGGCTTGTCGGACATGATCGAGGATGAGGACATCCATTTAACAATCAGCACCTTTAGTGCTAATCTGGAAACGGTTGCCAAGCAGCTGATCCAGCTATCGAATGACAACGGCGGCCGCGACAATATTTCGGTGGTCATGGCGCACATAACCGAACCGTTTCCGGCGCAGCGGCGTATATTTGACAAGATACTGGGATGGTTCGGCTAGCTAAATGGGAGTCTGAATGGCACGCCTGATGCTCAGTCTGGACGGACAAGTCCTCGCTGAATACAACATGAACAAGGAGCGCTACACGATTGGGCGCCTTCCGGACAACGACATCCGCATCGACAATCCGGCGGTCAGCGGTCATCACTCGCTGATCATCAACATCCTCAACGACTCGTTCCTCGAGGACTTGAACAGCACGAACGGCACGTACGTGAACGGCAAGCTGATCAAGAAGCATGCCATGCAGCACGGCGACGTGATCACCGTCGGGCACCATCAACTGCGCTTCGTCGACAGTCAGGAAGGCGATGCCGAGCAGGATGAATTCGAGAAGACCATGGTCATCACGCCCAGCAGCCAGGGCGAGGACCGTATCCGACGCGTCGGTCAGGCGGTCGATCAAGAGGCGGCCAAGGGCGCGGCGGCTCGCAAGTTCGGGGGCGCTGATGCGCCGCTTGCGCTGCCGAAGGCAAAGCTGCAGGTGCTGAGCGGTGCGTTCGCCGGACGCGAACTGGAGCTGACCAAGGCGCTGACCACGCTAGGACGCCCGGGCGTTCAGGTCGCGGCGATCACGCGACGGGCCGAGGGCTATTACATCGTGCACGTCGACAGCGGCAAACCGGATGATTTCCCGCTCGTCAACGGCGTCGCGATCGGTCCGCAGGCGCGCCGGCTCAACGACAACGACGTCGTGCAGTTGGCGGGCGTGAAAATGGGTTTTTTCGAGAGCTAAGTCACTTCGACGGCGACGCGCTGGCTGATCCCGCACAACAGTTCGTACGGGATTACCGAGGCGAGCGAGGCGACCCGCTCGACCGGCAGGCCTTCGCCCCAGAGTACGACCGGATCGCCGGGCAGCACCGAAGGTGCGAGATCGGTCACGTCGATGCCGAGCATGTCCATCGACACCCGGCCGGCGAGCGGCGCTCGCTGGCCGGCAACGAGCACCGGCGCGCCGGACGCAAGGTTTCGCGGATAGCCGTCCCCATAACCGGCCGCGGCAATCGCCAACCGGGTTCGCCGGGAGGCGGTCCAAGTACCGCCATAGCCGACGGACTCACCCGCTTCGACCCACTTCAGCGCTATGATCCTCGAGCGCAGCGTCATCACCGGTTTCAGACCATGATCCGCACCCCGGGCATCGGCCATCGGCGAGACCCCGTACAAGAGCAAGCCCGGCCGGACCCAATCGGCTCGGGCGCCGGGAAAATTCAATACGGCCGCCGAATTGGCGATGCTACGTTCACCGGGCAAGCCGGCCGTTGCCGCCGCGAATCGTCTCAGTTGATGCGCCGTCACCTCCCGCCCGGGCTCATCGGCGCAGGCCAGATGAGTAAATGCGTTCACCGGACCGCGCACCGCAGCAAGCACCGACAGCGCCTCCCGCGCCGCAGCAAAGTCGGCTGGCCGGACGCCGAGGCGGTTCATACCCGTATCGAGTTTCAGCCAAACCTTGAAAGCCGTTCCGGCACTCGCGCGCAACAGTTCGATCTGTTCGACGCAATGCACCACCAGATCGAAGTCGGCGGCGCCGGCTGCCGCGAGTTGGTGGGCATCGAACACGCCCTCCAGCAGCACGACCGGCTTGCCGATGCCGGCCCGGCGTAGCGCCAAACCCTCATCGACGCGCGCCACCGCGAATGCGTCAGCTCCATCCAGTGCGCGCGCCACCGCAACGAGCCCGTGACCGTAGGCGTTCGCCTTGACGACCGCCATCACGCGTGCGCCCGGCGCCCGCCGGCGCACCACCTGCAAATTGTGCCGCAGGGCGGATGTGTCGATCGTCGCACTGACCATCGGCTTAAGGCCGTCGGAGGCCGGAGAATGCGCTGCGCTGCTCACCGTGGATGGGCTGGGAGGGGGGCTGTTTCGGGGGCGGTAGTATAC
>JABEVI010000039.1 GCA_013044085.1 Steroidobacteraceae bacterium | reverse complement strand
GCCGAACTCGAGGGCATGCGCCTGCTCGAGGCTTTTGCCGGGCTTCTAGGCGAGTGGCGGCGGGCCGGCGCGGTGCTCTGCAAGATGGCGAAGATCCACGCGCTCGCGGCGCAGCGTGAACTGCCGACCGCGCCGGTCGTGTATCGGCCGATTCCGGGACGCTCCGGGCTGCTCGCGGCGCAAGGCGGGGGCGGCGCCACGTGAGCACGCCGCCGCCGCGCGAGGAGGCGAGCCCGCGATCGACCGGCCGCTTGCTGTTCTTGCTGCTCGCGGCGCTGGTCGTGCTCGTCTGGTTCTCGGCGAGCGCAAGCCGCCCGCTGTTCAATCCCGACGAGGGCCGCTACGCGGAGATCCCACGCGAGATGCTGGTGAGCGGGGACTGGGTGATCCCGCGCCTCGACGGACTCGTCTACATCGAGAAGCCGCCGCTCGAGTACTGGGCGACCGCGCTCAGCTATCGGCTGTTCGGCTTGTCGGAGTTCTCGGCGCGCCTGTACAGCTCGCTGACGGCGCTCGGCACGCTGCTCATCGTCTTTTTCCTGGTGCGCGCGCTGTGGAACGAGCGCGCCGCTTGGCGCGCCGCGGCGATCCTCGTGAGCCTCTCGCTCTTCCCGGTGATCGGGCAGATGCTCTCGCTCGATGCGAGTCTGAGCTTCTACATGACGGCGGCGCTTGGGGCATTCCTGATGGCCCAGTCCCGGCCCGGGCGGGGGATGGGCTGGATGCTCCTCGCCTGGAGCGCGACCGCGCTCGCGGTGCTCACCAAGGGACTCGAGGCGGTGGCGATCCCGGCGGCGACGCTGGTCTTCTATACGGTGTTGAGCCGCGACTGGCCGCTATGGCGGCGCCTGGCATGGATGAGCGGCCTGCCGTTGTTTCTCGCGATCGCGGTGCCCTGGCATTGGCTCGCCGAGCGCCGGGTGCCCGGGTTCCTCCAATACTACATCGTCGATCAGCATTTCGTGCGCTACCTGACGCCGGCCGCGGATCGCGAGGCGCCGTGGTGGTTTTTCGGCGCCGTATTCCTCGCCGGCACGCTGCCGTGGACGGTGACGGCGGTGCGGGTGCTCTTCGGCGGCTGGCGCACCCACAAGAGCGCGGGCGTGTTCGATGCACCGCGCTTTCTGTGGGTGTGGATCGCGTTCACGATCGTCTTCTTCTCGCTGTCCGATTCGAAGCTCGTGCCGTATCTACTGCCGGTGATGCCGCCGCTCGCGATCCTCATTGCGCTGCGGCCGGCCTCGAGCTTGCGCCGCGACCTCGTCGCCGCCGCCGTTCTGACGCTGCTGGTCGCCGCCGCGCTTCTCGGCGCACACTTCGGCTTGGCGCGGCTGCTCGGCACCTCGCCGCGCGCCGCGTATTTCCTGCCGCTTCGGGGGCCGATCCTGCGCATCGCCGCGGTGCTCGGCCTGTCGGCGGCGTTCGTGCTGCTGCGCCGGGACCGGGATCCGACCGGTGGCGCGGTGTTTCTCGGCGCCGGTTGGTGCCTCGGCGTGTTGCTGTTGATCCGCGCCGCCGCGCTCGTCGCACCGCTTTACTCGGGACGAGCGCTCGCCGCCGACCTGCCGCCGGCCGATCGCGGCGTGCCGATCTACAGCGTCGAGACCTATGATCAGACCTTGCCGTTCTACTGGCGGCGCACGGTCGACCTGGTCGCCTACCGCGGGGAGTTGAATTATGGTTTGCGCCGCGATCCGAAACGCGAGATTCCGACGATTGCCGCGTTCGTCGCCCGCTGGCGCTCCTCGGGGAGGGCCTGTGCCGTGATGGACCAGGATCTGTACCGGAGCCTGCAGGCGCGCGGCGTGCCGATGCGCGAGCTCGGCCACGACGGGCGCCACGTGCTCGTGTCGCGCCGATGAGCTGGGTCACCTGGGTGTTGATCCTGAGCGGCGTCGGCCTGAACGCCGCCGCCCAACTCGTGCTCAAGGTGGCGACGCGGCCGCTCGCCGCCTTCAGCGAATTCGACCCGGCGACCCTGAGCGCGAGCATCGTAATTCTGCTGAAAAGCCCGTTCTTCTGGGTCGGCATGACGTGCTACGGGGCCAGTCTGTGCGTCTGGCTCGCCGCGCTCGCCAAGGCGCCGGTGAGCGTCGCCTACCCGATGCTCTCGCTCGGTTATGTGGTCGTGGCCTTCGCCTCGGTGATGTGGCTCGGGGAGACGATGACCCCGGCGAAGGTGCTTGGAATCGTCTTGATCTGTCTCGGCGTCGTGCTGGTCTCGAGGAGTTCCGTATGAACGATTTTCTGCCCTTCACCCGTCCGGACATCGACGAGGAGACGATCGCCGCCGTCGCGGCGGTGTTCCGCAGCGGCCAGATTGCGAGCGGCCCGAAAGTGCTCGAACTGGAGGCGGCGCTCGCCGCCTATGTCGGCGGTGACCGGCAGGTGCGCGCCCTGACCTCGGCGACCGAAGGACTGGAGATCGCGCTGCTCGCCTGCGGTGTCGGCGCGGGCGACGAGGTCATCGTGCCGGCAATGAGTTTCGCGGCGAGCGCGAACGTGATCGCGCGCATCGGCGCAAAGCCGGTGTTCGTCGACGTCGACCTCAAGAGCCGCAACCTCGATCCGGCGCTGCTCGAGCCGGCGCTCAGCGCCCATACCCGGGCGATCATGCCGGTGCACTTCGCCGGCCTTGCGGTCGACATGGACGCGATCGGCGCATTCGCCGCCCGTCACTCGCTGCGCGTCATCGAGGACGCCGCGCACGCGATCGGCACGAGCCATCGAGGGCGCCGCATCGGCAGCTTCGGCGACGTCGCGGTGTTCAGCTTCCATCCGAACAAGAACATGACGACGATCGAAGGCGGCGCGATCGCAACCGCCGATGCGGGCGTCGTCGAGCTGATCGAGCGG
>JABEVI010000214.1 GCA_013044085.1 Steroidobacteraceae bacterium | reverse complement strand
CTTGTGCTGGGCCTGCGCGACGGCCATGCCGTAGCCGGGCACGACAATGACCTTCTGCGAGAATGCGAGCATCACGCCGGCATCCGAACTCTCGATCGGTTTCTGAGTGCCCGTCTGAGTGCTCGTCGCCGTGCCGCTTTCGCCAAAATTCGAGAACAGCACGTTGCCGAGCGAGCGGTTCATCGCTTTCGCCATCAGCTGCGTCAGCAGCGTGCCGGCGGCGCCAACGACCGTTCCGGCGATGATCATCGCGGCGTTGTCCAGCACGAACCCCTCGAAGCCGACGGCGAGTCCGGTGAGCGCGTTGTACAGTGAAATCACCACCGGCATGTCCGCCCCGCCGATCGGCAGTGTCATCGCCAGGCCCAGCAGCAGCGCGAGCAAGAAGAATGCCGACACGATCGGCGCCGCCGACTGCCCCTGGGCGACGATCGTCGCACCGACACCGAGCGTCGCGACCAGGATGATGAGATTCAGGAGCCTTTGGCCGCCGAATCGGACCGATTTCGTGATCAGACCCTGCAGCTTCGCAAAAGCGACCAAGCTGCCGCTGAACGATACGGAACCGATGAAACCGCCAATCAACGCGATACCGAGATGCGCGGCGTTCGGCGATTCGCCGCGGTAAAGCTCCACCGCGGCGATCGCCGCCGCAGCTCCGCCGCCCATGCCGTTGTACAGTGCGATCATTTGCGGCATATCGGTCATGGCGACACGCTTGCCGCTCACCCAGGCAAGCGTGCCGCCAACCAGCACCGCGCCGATCACGAGTGCCAGATTCAAGGGTGGAGCGCCCATGAACACGAGCGTGACCATCGTGGCGAGCAGCATGCCGACTCCCGCCCAGCGCACCCCGCTCACCGCGGTCAGCGGCGAGCTCATGCGTTTCAGGCCGAGGATGAACAGCGCCGCCGCGACCAGATAACTCAGCTGGACCATGGTCTGTGCCGACATCATCGAGCCGCTCATGAATTGCGACCCCTTTTCCTGCCGGAAGAGACGAACATGCGCAGCATCCTCTCCGTCACGACGTAGCCGCCAACCGCGTTGCCGGCGGCAAGGAACACGCCGATCACACCGATCACGCGTACGAGCGTCGAGTCGGCGCCCGCCAGCGCGACCATTGCGCCGACGAGGACGATGCCGTGCACGAAGTTCGACCCGGACATCAATGGGGTGTGAAGAATCACCGGCACGCGCGAAATCACCTCGTAGCCGGTGAATGCGGCGAGCATGAAGATGTAGAGGGCGATCACGCCGTCGATCATGTTCAGTTTCCTTCCACGAGTTTGCGGGTGGCTTCGTGCTTGATCTGGCCGTCGTGCGTCAATACCGCGCCGGCGAACACGTCGTCGGCCCAGTCGATCCGCAGTTCAGCGTTTGCGAACGCCGGCTTCAGCAGGTTGAACAAGTTGCGGGAATACATCTCGCTCGCGTGAAACGGCAGCGTTGCCGGCAAATTCACCGGGCCGATGATCTTGACGCCGCCGTGGGCGACGGTCTGTCCGGCGCGCGTCAACGCGCAATTGCCGCCCTGTTCGGCGGCGATGTCGACGATCACGGATCCCGGCCGCATACGGGCCACGGCCGCCTCGCCGACGATTCGCGGTGCCGCCCGTCCCGGTACCGACGCGGTCGTGATCACGATGTCGCTCGCGGCGATTCTCGCATCGAGGATCGCCTGCTGCTTCGCCTTCTCCTCCTCGGTGAGGTCGCGCGCATAGCCGCCCGCGCCCTCGGCCGATACGCCGGTATCGACGAACTTGGCGCCGAGCGACTTGATCTGATCCTTGGTCGCAGCGCGCACGTCGTAGGCCTCGACGACGGCCCCCAGTCTCCTCGCGGTCGCGATCGCCTGCAGTCCGGCTACCCCGGCGCCGATCACCAGGACCGTCGCCGGCCTGATGGTGCCGGCCGCGGTCGTGAGCATCGGCAGGAATTTCTCGAGCGCGTTCGCGGCGATCAAAACGGATTTGTAGCCGGCAACCGCGGCCTGTGAGGACAGCGCATCCATCGACTGTGCCCGCGAGATGCGCGGAATCAGTTCCATGGCGAAGCTGGTGATGCGCCGGTCACGCAGCGCACGAACGACGTCGCCGCGCGCGTAGGCTTGCATGAAACCGATTGCGACCGCGCCCTCGCGCAGCGCCGCGATTTCTTCGAGCGCCGGCGGCTGAACCTTCAAGAGCACGTCGGCGCCGGCGAGCACCGCGTCGGCGGGGGCGAATTGCGCGTCGGCGTATTGGGAGTCAGGAAAATGCGCCAAACTGCCGGCCCCGCTCTGCATCAGCACCGCCGCGCCGAGAGCCTTCAACTTGGAGGCGACCTCCGGAGTCACGGCGACCCGGGTCTCGCCCGGAGCAGTCTCAGCCAGAACGCCGACGGTGACGGTCATCTGCTTTATCTCCCTGATACGTTGAATTATGGCACAGGACTCGTCTATCTTTACCAGTCTATGCAGCCTGCGGCAATCGATGACACCGGGCGCGAAGATCGGCGCATGAACGAGGCCCTCATCGTGGACCGGCACCCCTTGTCGCAACAGATTCTGCGCACGGACGTGTCGGGTATGCCCCTGGAGTGGGTCGATTACCGCGAAGCCGCCCGACTGTATCATACGGGCCAGGTCGCCTATACCTGCGGAACGACGCTCTACCGGCTGTACGGCGGCACCTGCGCGAGCACTGGATTGCGCACCGTCGTCGACGTCAATTCGATCATCGCGACGCTCGGACACACCGGCAATCCGGGTAATCTGCGCGGCGCCGCGTACGTCCCGCCGCTCAACAATCAAACCCTCTTCCGCCGAGATGGCTATCTGTGCCTGTACTGCGGCCTGCGTTTGCCCTATGGGCAGTTGTCGCGCGACCACGTGACTCCGTTCAGCCGCGGCGGCCATGACGTCTGGAACAACGTGGTCACGGCCTGTCGACGCTGCAACAACGCGAAGGCCTCGCGCACGCCCGAACAAGCCGGCATGCAATTGCTCGCGGTGCCCTTCACCCCGACCTACGCCGAATACATCTATCTGAAGGGTCGGCGCGTGCTCGCCGACCAGATGGAATATCTGCTCGCGCATTTTCCGCGGTCGAGCCCGCTGCACGAGCGGTTGCTGCGCCGGCAGTGCGGGCGGGTCGCATCGCGTGCTGACGACAATTGCGCGTAGAATGCCGGCGCCGAGGTGATGCATAGAAGGAGATTCGGGACATGACGACATTGATCATCGGTCTTTGTCTTTTCCTCGGCACGCACTCCCTCGCGATGGTCGCGCCCGGCCTGCGCGCCAGCGTGCGAGCACGTCTTGGCGAGCGGGGCTGGAAGGCTGCTTACGCGCTCGTGTCGCTGCTCGGCTTCGTGCTGATCGTGCACGGCTTCGGACTGGCGCGCCGTGCGCCCGTCGTTCTGTACACACCGCCGCCATGGATGCGGCACGTCACATTCCTGTTCATGTTGCCGGTGTTTCCGCTCTTGATCGCGGCCTATCTGCCCGGACGCATCAAGGCCGCGACCAAGCATCCGATGCTCACCGCCGTGAAATTCTGGGCGTTCGCGCACCT
>JABEVI010000213.1 GCA_013044085.1 Steroidobacteraceae bacterium | reverse complement strand
TTGGCGATGATCCGTTTGCCGCTGACCGCGACCCCGTTCGCGTCAATCGCCTCCACGCGGCTGCCAAGGAGGACCTCGACGCCGAGTTTCTCGAGCGAATGTTGTGCAATGGCGGCGAGCGATTCGGGAAATGCCGGCAGGAGGCGTGGCGCGGACTGAACCAACACGACCCGCGCATCCGCAGGGTCGAATTGGCGGAACTCCTTGTCCATGCCGTACCGGGACAATTCGGCGATGGCACCGGCCAATTCGACGCCGGTCGGTCCGCCGCCGACGATCAAAAACGTAAGTAGCGCGGCGCGCTCTGTCTCGGTCGAGGCGGCCTCCGCCCGCTCGAAGGCGGTGAGGATCTTGCGACGGATCTCGAGCGCATCCTCGATACGTTTCAAACCCGGTGCATACGGCGCCCACGCGTCTTTGCCGAAATAGCTGTGGGTCACCCCAGTCGCGAGCACGAGGTAGTCGTAGCGGATGTCGCCGGCCTCGGTAATCACGCGGCGCGCCGCCGGGTCGACGCCGATAACCGTGCCGAGAAGCACCTGGACGTTGTCGGCTGTGCGGAACAACTGCCGCACCGGTGTCGCAATGTCCCCCGGCGACAAGGCCGCCGTCGCCACTTGATACAACAGCGGTTGAAACAGATGGTAGTTGGCCCGATCGATCAGGGTCACCGTGGCGCGGGCGCCGCGCAGCGATCCGGCGCAACTCAGGCCGGCAAAACCTGCGCCCACGATGACCACGCGCGGCAGGCCTGCGAGCGCCGTGGGGTCGCGCGGATTGAGCTGAGGCCTGTATTTGCGCATAAGCCTCACCAGGACCCGATCGAGCGACAGCACGCCGCTGCCAAAAATGATGAGAATCGAAAAACTCATCAATAGATACACCGCGGCTGTTTCGCGTGGATCCATCATCGCGGTTGCAAAGACTCCCAAGAGCGCCGCAACACTGACGAAGCGAGTGCCGAGACCCAAAAGCAGCAGCAAGCCGCCGCCAAGCGCGATGCCGGCGGGAACCCGTGACGCCAATTCGATCGGCGCCCACGCCGGCAGCGTCGCGAGCACGCCGCCTGGCGGCAACATGACATGCGCGGCGCCCGTCAACAACGCGACGGCCAACCAGATGCGGAGCACAGACAAGTAGACCGGCCCGCCCCGTGCGCGTAGCCATGCGGAGAAGCGCAAAATTCGCGGAACAATGGGCAATGCGCTGTCGGCAAGTCCGTTGCGCAGTAGGTGATCGACCGAGAGGTGACCTGCCCCCACCACGGCGTACCATCCGAACAGCGCCGCCCAGAACAGTTGGCTGTCAAAGGGCTTGTAAGCGAATTGAATCACCAACGAGAGGATAAGCATCGGTACGGCGGCGTAGCGGGTCATGAAGCCGAGTGCAAGCAAAGCGGCGCCACCCACCTCGATCGACATGCCGACGACGGCGGCGGTCGCCGGCGACATGAAGCTGACCGGATAGACGTAGGTGGCGAGGTAGAGCGCGGTGCTCCAACTCAGTAGCTTGATGAGTCCCGATCTGAAGAAGATCTCCGCGAGTGTCAGGCGGATCAAGAGGTCGATCTTCGGCCATGCCAAGCCCGTCAGCACCCGCGTCGTGAAATCCGACAGGGTTCGGCTGAATTGGATCAGCTTTTTCAGCACCATCGAATCGTTCTCTGAGGTCATTGGTATTGAGTCCAAGCAATAATCGATCCTGACCCCGGTCTGGAACCGGCGGCCGCGTCGCAGTGAGTCACGGCTTGTTGCGCGTTTCGGCTCAACCTTCGGATCGGGAGACGCTGCCGACCCGGGTGTGCGACTTGAGCCGCGGGTCCTCATGAAATCGGCTGGTCGACACCTGAACAATCAGGCGGACCATTGATGTTCCTTGTTGCCTCACAGGCTCAGTCAACCCCGTTTTGAGCTGTGGCACCATCACTACCCGGACCAGCCAACATGGATTTGGCAGATATTTCCCCACCCCAAATCAACGCCGACCGCCGTAAGGTTCATGTCGAACGCTTGTCGCTTCAGGTCGCACGACGAACCGGGAAACTCGCCAGTTGCAGAACCGTGATTGAAACGCCAACTGAATACGTGCGACGCGATCGATGCGTCGAGGTTGGACTTCGCGCTCAACGTATCTCGACGACCAATCGAATTATTACGGGTCCGTCTTGTCATCGTCGACACCCCGACCGGACATCCTGAAACGTGCCCCCCTCCGCACGGCATGGCCCGGAACTTGTGGCGAATCTTTGCACGTGCGGGACTTACCGATTGCTGAAAATCAGATTGATCAGCCCCGGGATGCCGCTGAGCGTGCCCGCCAGCGCAGCAGGAGCGCGTCGATAGACAGCTTGCCGGGTCCGCGTGCGATGATCATCAACAACATCATCGCCCAGATCTTGTGGTCGGAGAAACCGTGACCGACGAGGCCGTGCCAGAATCCATGCGGCCAGAGGTCCGGATACGAGATCACGCAGATGATGTTGTAGACGAACAAGAACGCCGCGACCGGCCGGCAGAGCAAGCCGAAGCCGAGAAACCACGGTGTCAGCAGCTCGATCCAGGTGCCGAGGAAGGCCGCAATGTTCGGGGGCAGCAGAGGCACGTGATAACTGTAGTTGAACAGATACGAAGTCCCATAGGGGTCGTCCAACTTGACGACACCCGCTCGCCAGAAGGCGAGCGCGACCCATGCCCGAAACAGCAGCAACGCGGGCGATTCGAGCGATCCGAGGGCCTCTGTGAGGCGTTCGTACCCGGACCATAGTTTTTGGGTCGATGCTTGCATGGCAATCTCTCTCCTAAGAGGTCTTATTTTTCGAATCCGACGATCAAGTCGCGCGCAAGCAGACCACCAAGACATTCGGCCGCATCGAATTGCGATTCGATGCCGACGGCGACGGTGGCGGCCGCCCCGAGCGTGGTGTCCAGAAGCAGCGATTCGACGAACAGCGCCGCGGCCTGCGATGTCACGGTCATGGCGACTTCATCGCCTTCGCGCCACAGGAGCACCGATTCGGCGTCCTGATCGAGACGCGGCGGCGTGGATGACGGCGACTGGCACCAGCGATAGATGCTGAGCAGCGGATAAGCGCTGCGCAACACCCGCAGACTGGGATGCAGACGTACCCGCAGGCTCTCCGGGCTCGAGGCCGCCGCGGCGGCGCGCCCCGGGGCCGCGATCGGTGCGGCGTCAGCGGCGAGCGCCGCTGTCTGGCGCAACCAGTCCAACCGGGCGCAGTCGCCCAAATAGGGCGGATGCGCGTCGGAAGTCGCCCGCGCGTCGAGAAACTCGGCGAAGCGGGCGCCCAAGTCCTGCAGATTCCCGGTTCGAGACGGATATTCGCTGCGGTAGTGTGCGGCGACATGCTCAAAATATGCCTCACCGACGAGTGCGCGCACGGTCGGGTAAGCCTCGCCGAGTGCGCCGAGAACCGTCGCCTGGTTGGCGTGACGATAGATGGCGAGGCGCTCAGCCGGCTCGAGGCCGCGTGCCTCGATGTGGTCGCGGACGCCATCGTCCCGGCCGCCGATCGCGGCGGCGAAACCGCGCTGCAGTTCAAGCAACGTCGGGCTGTTCGGCATGCAAGCACCGTGCGGCGCGATCGGCTTCGGC
>JABEVI010000212.1 GCA_013044085.1 Steroidobacteraceae bacterium | reverse complement strand
TGTATTGGCGTGGTCCGGTGCTCGATCAATTCGACGGGCGCACCTGGCGGCGGCACGATCCGGGGACTTCATCGCCCACGCCCGCACCTCCCCTCTACCGCTACCGGCTGGACCTCGAGCCCTCCCGGCAGGACTTTATCGTCGCACTCGACCGACCGCTGTCAGCACAGCTCGCCGGCGTGCGACTGAGCGGTGACGGCGTGCTCATCCGCCCCGGCCGCAGGCGCGCGCCGGCCGAGGTCGTCGAGACCTCGCAGGCTGGCCCCGGCAGCTTCGCGCCGCTCGACGCACGCGTATGGCGCCGCGACACCCGCCTGCCGGAAGGTTCCAATCCGCGCACTCGCGCACTCGCGCTCGCTCTGCGACTCGCGCACCCGCGTCCGCTCGATCTGGTCGCGGCCGTACTCGATCGCTTCCACCGCGACCCTTATTACTACACCTTGACCCCGCCGCTGCTGCTCAGCCGCAACCCGGTCGATGAGTTCCTGTTCGACACCAAGCGCGGCTTTTGCGAACACTACGCATCGGCGTTCGCGGTCCTGATGCGTGACGCCGGCATCCCGGCGCGCGTCGTCACCGGCTATTTCGGCGGCACGTTCAACCCCTTCGCCGACGACTGGCTCGTCCGGCAAAGCGATGCGCACGCCTGGGACGAGGTATGGATCGCCGGCCGCGGCTGGCTGCGCATCGATCCAACGGCGGCGATCGCGCCGCAGCGGGTCGATCCGGCCTTGCGCGATGGGGACCGGACACCGGGCTCGTTTGCATTCGCCGGCGGCCGCGGCGCATCGTGGCTGTCGCAATTCGCGCTGCGAATCGACGCCATGCGCACGCTCTGGCGCGAGCGGATCCTGCACTACGGGCCGCGCGCGCAAGCCGCGCTGCTCGGGCGGCTGCGGGTGTCCGATGCGGATGCGGCCAAGCTCGCCGCCGCGATGGCCGCAGCGCTCGCGCTCGGCTTTCTCTGGCTCGCATGGCTCGCGCGACGCGACTTGCGGGCGCGGCCGCGCGACGATCTGCGGCGGGCCTTCGCGATGCTCTCGGCGCGTCTTGCGCGGATCGGACTGGCGCGACACGCGCACGAAGGGCCCGAAGACTACGCCCGCCGGGTCGCCGTGGCCCGCCCCGATCTCGGCGGACGCATCGGTCGTCTGTGCCGCGAATACGCGGCATTGCGCTATGGCGCGGCTGCCGCGCCGCGGCGCGTACGCGCCTTCAAGGCCGCGGTGCGCGCCTTCAGGCCGCGAGGTTCTCCCTCGTCCTCAGGAACTCGACGTCCTTCCAGCGCTCCGCCGTCAACTCCAGGTTGATGCGCGTGGGGGCGAGGTAGACCAGTTCGCCGGCGTGGTCGAGCGCAAGGTGCTCGTAGGCCTTCTCGCGAAACTCCGCGAAGCGCTTCGCGTCGCCGCTGCGGACCCAGCGGGCGAGCGCGACGTTGATCGTCTCGAACACGCATTGCACGCCGTATTCGTCCTGCAGCCGGAACGCGACGACTTCGAATTGCAGCTGCCCGATCGCGCCAAGCAGCAGGTCGTTGTTGCGAAGCGGCTTGAACAACTGCGTCGCCCCCTCCTCGCACAACTGCGAGAGTCCCTTTTGCAGCGCCTTCATCCGCAGCGGATCCTTCAGCACGGCGCGGCGGAACATCTCCGGCGCGAAATTCGGCACGCCGGTGAACGTGAGCGCCTCGCCCTCGCTGAACGTGTCGCCGATGTTGATGGTGCCGTGGTTGTGCAGCCCGATGATGTCGCCCGCGTAGGCCTCTTCGGCCTGGCTGCGGTCCGCCGCGAGGAACGTCAACGCATCGGCGACGCGCACTTCCTTCGCGAGCCGCACGTGGCGCAGGCGCATACCCTTGACGTAACGCCCCGAGCAAAGGCGCATGAAGGCGATCCTGTCGCGATGACCGGGATCCATGTTCGCCTGGATCTTGAACACGAAGCCGCTCAGCTTCGGCTCACTGGCCGCGACGAGGCGCTGCAAGGTCGGTCTGGCCAGTGGCCCCGGCGCGTGCTCCGCGAACGCGGCCAGCAGTTCGCGAACTCCGAAATTATTGACCGCCGAACCGAAGAACACCGGTGTCTGACGCGCGGCCCGGTACCGGGCGAGTTCGAAGCGCGGGCTCGCGCCGCGCACCAGTTCGACTTCCTCGACGAACGCCGGGTGGCGCGCACCGAGATATTCACGGGCCGCCTCACTCTGCAGACCGTCGATCGTCTCGTGGCTGCCGACCCGTCCCTTGCCGGCCGCCAGGTAGAGATAGATGCGATCCTCGAGAAGATGATAGACGCCGAGCAGATCGCGGCCCATGCCGATCGGCCAGGTGATCGGAGCACATTCGATCTTCAGCACCCGTTCGATCTCGTCGAGCAGCTCGATCGGCGCGCGGCCGTCGCGGTCGAGCTTGTTCACGAAGGTCATGATCGGCGTGTCGCGCAGCCGGCAGACATCCATCAGCTTGATCGTGCGCTCCTCGACACCCTTCGCGCAATCGATCACCATCAGCGCCGAATCCACCGCGGTCAACGTGCGGTAGGTGTCCTCGGAGAAGTCCTCGTGACCCGGCGTGTCCAACAAATTGACGATGCGGCCTTCAAAGGGGAACTGCATCACCGAGGAGGTCACGGAGATCCCGCGTTGTTGTTCGAGGCGCATCCAGTCGGAGGTCGCGTGCCGTGTGGCCTTGCGCCCCTTGACGGCACCGGCCATCTGAATCGCCCCGCCGAACAGCAGCAGCTTCTCGGTCAAGGTGGTCTTGCCGGCGTCCGGGTGCGAGATGATCGCAAAGGTGCGCCGGCGTGATATTTCACGCTCGAGATCGGTCATCGTGGAGGTCAATTCGGTCCGCAATCCAATGAAAGCCGCAGGACCGCGGCGTCTTCGCGGCCCTGGGCCGCCTGGTAGTAGCCGCGGCGCATTCCCACCTTTTCGAAGCCGAGCGTCGCGTACAGATGGCCGGCTATCGTATTCGATGGCCGCACTTCTAGAAAGGCCTCGCGCATGCCGGCGGCGCGCGCCCGTTCGAGCAGGTGCAGCATCAAGCGGCGCGCAAGTCCGCGGCCGCGGAATTGTTCGCGCATGCAGACGTTCAAGATGTGGGCCTCACCGGCGCCGGTCGACATGATGCCGTAACCGGCCATCGTACCCTCGACGTCGACCACCCGGCAGATATAACCGACCCGCAAACAATCGCGGAATATCCCCTCGCTCCAGGGAAACCCATACCCGGCCCGTTCGATCGCGATCACCACCGGCACGTCGAATTCATGCATCGGCCGGATCTGCGCGTCGGGCAGGTATTCCTCGTACTTCACGCTAGCCACGCGATGCAACCTCACGGGCAAACAGCAGATCTTGCCAGGCTTTTGCCTTGTCCGCCGGCGTGCGCAGCAGGTAGGCCGGGTGGTAGGTGACGACCGTCGGCCGGCCCTCGGCACCGAAGCGGTGCAGGCGGCCGCGCAGTCG
>JABEVI010000038.1 GCA_013044085.1 Steroidobacteraceae bacterium | reverse complement strand
GTCGTCTTGCCGACGCCGCCCTTGCCGCCCGTGACGGCGAGCACCTTGACGGGTCGTGCGGCGTTCAGGCGTGCGAGATTGTCGGCCTGATTGCGCGGTAATCGGTGGTCATGCATGGTGTTGAACTCCGCCGAAATGGCGTGCGAGAGAGCTTTCGTCGCGATGCGGGGACACGTTCTGCTTCAAGCAGGAAGCGACCTTCACGAGCCAGATACGCCGCCGGTGAGCCGCGTGCAGATCCTCCGGTACACGCTGGCCGTTGCAAAGGTAGGCGATCGGCAAGCCATGGCGGACCGCGGTCGACAGCGCCGCACCGAGGCTTGCCGCCTCGTCGATCTTGGTCAGAATGCACGCAGCCGGCGCGAGCCCCGCGAAGGCCGTGGCCGCCTCCCGCAAGGCATGTGCCTCTCCCTGGGCGGGAAGCGCCAGAAAATAGCGCGCGTGGGCGGCGCCGGTCTTGAGAACCTCGAGCTGTTCGGCGAGGCCCGGGTCGCGCGGCCCGAATCCGGCCGTGTCGATCAACACCAGTTTCTTGCCACGCAGGCGTTCGAGCACCCGGGCGAGGTCGGCCGCGCCGTCGGCCGCGTGCATCGGCACACCAAGGATGCGGGCATAGGTGCGCAACTGCTCGCGGGCGCCGATTCTAAAACCGTCGGTGCTGACTAGCGCGAGATCATCGGCCGCATTGCTTACGCACCAGCGGGCTGCGAGCTTCGCGATGGTGGTCGTCTTGCCGACGCCGGTCGGTCCGACGACGGCCGCGACGCCGCCGCGCAGACAGGTCGTATCCTCGATCAGCGGCAGGGATTTGGCGAGCAACGCCAGCGGGATGCGCGCCGGATCGGCAAAACGCGTGTCACGCGGCGTCGAGGCGGCGATTTTCATCGCCACGTCCGGTGTGATGTCGAGCGCCGTCAACTCCTCGAGCACGCGCGCTTTCAGAGGCTCGGCCGCGCGGGTGCCACTCCAGGCGAGATTCGCCAGCCCACCTTCCAGCAGCCGGCGCATATCCTGCAACTCGCGCCGCATATCCTGGTAGGAGAGATCCGCGCCCGGCGGCGGCGGCACCACGACCGGTCGAGCGGCCTCGCGTACCGGGCGCACCGCCGCGGCCGCCGGCTTCGGGGCGACGGGCTCAGCCACGACCGGGGTCGGCGCCGCGGCCGCCTCGCGCCGCCGACCTGTATCCGCGATTAGCGTCTCGTCGTAGTCGACGGCAGCAATGACCTCGATGCCTTCCTCGGTCCGCCGACTGGAAAGAATCACGGCTTCGGGGCCCTGTTCCTGCCGGACCTCGGCCAACGCGAGCCGCATGCTGGCGGCGATGTAGCGCTTTATCTTCATGTGCACCTCTTTGCAATCAAGCGGGCATTCATCGGCCGACCGCCGCGATCACACGCACGCGCCGGTTCTCAGGGATTTCGTTGTAGGCGAGGACCGCGAGATTCGGTGTGGCGTGGCGCATCAGGCGCGCGACCCACGGCCTGATCCGCGGCCCGACCAGCAGCACCGCCGGCTCGCCGGCGGCCTCCTGACGTCGTGCGCTGTCGATCAGGGACTTTTGAATGCGGTCGGCAAGCCCGGGCTCGAATCCAGGGCCTGATTCCCCGCCCCCGGCCATCGAATCCTGCAGCGTCTGCTCGAGCCCTGCATCGAGCGTGATCACCGGCAGCTCCTCGCGCAAGCCGCCAACGCTCTGCACGATCGAGCGCCCGAGCGCGATGCGCGCCGCCGCGACCAACGCGGCCGGCTCCTGCGTCTTCGGCGCGAGCTCGGCGAGCGCCTCGCAGATCGAACGCAGGTTGCGAATCGACACGCGCTCCTGCAGGAGGCTTTGCAACACCTTGACGACCACGCTCATGGGCAGCAGCTTCGGCACCAAATCCTCGACGAGCTTCGGCGCGCTCTTGCCGAGGCGGTTGAGCAGCTGTTGCACCTCCTCGTGACCGAGCAGTTCGTGCGCATGGGTCTGCAGGATGTGGCTGAGGTGCGTTGCGATCACGCTGCTCGCATCGACGACGGTGTAGCCTTGCGCCTGGGCCTGTTCGCGCCGCGCCTTGTCGATCCACACCGCCGCCAGTCCGAAGGCCGGATCCTTGGTCGGCGTACCCGGAATGCTGCCGGAGATCTGCCCCGGATTGATGGCAAGCTCCCGGTCGGCGAACACTTCGGCTTCGCCCACCGGGGCGCCGAGGATGGTGATGCGGTACGCATTCGGCGCCAGTTCGAGATTGTCGCGGATGTGCACGGCCTGGATCAGGAAGCCGAGATCTTCGGACAATTTCTTGCGGACCCCCTTGATCCGACCCATCAGTTCGCCGCCCTGATTGCGATCGACCAGCGGAATCAACCGGTAGCCGACCTCGAGGCCGATCAGATCGACCTGCTCGACGTCATCCCAGGAAAGTTCACGCTGATCGGCCGAGGGCTTCGGCGCTTGCGCCGCCGGGGCGGACGCCGCCGCCTGCTGCGCGGTACGCTGCTTGACCAGAAAGAAGGCACCGGTCCCGCACAGTGCGGCCATCGAGAGAAACACCAGGTTCGGCATCCCGGGGATGATGCCGAGCAGCCCCAAGATTCCTGCCGTGACCGCGAGCGCGCGCGGCTGACCGAGAACCTGCGCCATGATCTGCTGACCCATGTCGTGCGGACGGGACACGCGTGTCACCAGGATCGCGACCGACACGGACAGCAACAACGAGGGAATCTGCGCCACCAGCCCGTCGCCGATCGTCAACAGCGCGTAGGTCTTGCCCGCATCCGCGAGCGACATGCCGTGTTGGGTCGCGCCGATCACGGTGCCGCCGAACAGGTTGATGAACACGATCAGGATGCCGGCGACGGCGTCGCCGCGGATGAACTTGCTGGCACCGTCCATGGCGCCGTAGAAATCGGCTTCCTCGCGGATTTCCTGACGACGGGTCACCGCCTCGGCCTGCGTGATGATGCCGGCGTTCAGATCAGCGTCGATCGCCATCTGCCGGCCGGGCATTGCGTCGAGGGTAAAACGCGCGCTCACCTCCGAAATTCGCCCGGAGCCCTTGGTGATCACCACGAAATTGATGATCACGAGCACGATGAACACCACCATGCCGACGGCGTAGTCGCCACCGACGACGAACTGGCCGAAGGCCGCGATCACGTTGCCGGCTGCGTGCGCTCCGGTGTTGCCGTTCAGGAGCACGATGCGGGTCGAGGCGACGTTCAAGCCCAGCCGCAACAAGGTCGCGCCGAGCAGCACCGTCGGGAAGGCGGCGAATTCCAGCGCGCGCCGCACATACATGACCGCCAGCAGGATCACGAGCGACAGGGAGATGTTGAACGTGAAGAAGATGTCGAGCAGGAACGGCGGCAGCGGCAGCACCATCATGGCCAGCACGGCCATCACGATCAGCGGCACGCCGAGGCCGTTGCGCGCGAAATCGCCCAGCCTGGCGAGAGTGCCGTTCATGCGCCGTCCTCGGCGAACTCATCGCCCACGCTCGGCTCGGGCCGCTTCAGGCGCGCCGCGGCGGTCGGCGGCAGTGTCCGCAACCGGAACAGATACGACAGCACCTGGGCGACGGCCATGTACAGCCCGGGCGGAATCTCCTGATCGAGCTCCGTCGATCGATGCAGCGCACGGGCGAGTTTCGGCGATTCGAACACCGGCACGCGGTGCTCCTCGGCGATGCGCCGGATGTTCAACGCGACGTGATCGACGCCCTTGGCGACCAGACGCGGTGCGCGCATCTTCTTCGCGTCGTATTTCAGCGCGACGGCGAAGTGCGTCGGATTGACGATCACCACGTCCGCGCCCGGGACCTTCGCCATCATGCGCCGGCGTGCGATCTGCTGCTGCATCTGGCGGATGCGCTGGCGCGTCTCGGGCCGGCCCTCGGACTCCTTGGCCTCGTCGCGCAGCTCCTGCCGGGTCATGCGCATCGAGCGGTGAAACTGCAACAGCTGCAGGGGCACGTCGATGATCGCGATCGGCGCGAGCGACGCCGACAACCAGAGGAACGCCCAGCCGAGCAGTCGCGAACCGCGGCCGATGGCGGTCACGGGGCTCATCTGGCCGAGGGCGAGCACGCCGCCGAACAGATGCATCATGACGCCGGCGCAGACGCCGCCGACGAGCGCCACCTTCAGCAGCGCCTTGGCGACTTCGGTGAATCCCTCGAGGCCGAATACCCGTTGGATGCCGGTAATCGGGTTCATGCGGGAGAAGTCCGGGAAGAACGCCTTGGGGCTGAAGTTCCAGCCGCCGAGCGCAACGCCCGCAAGCAAAACCAATGCGACCAGCGCGCCGAAGAGAGGCATGAGGCCGAGGAATGCGCCGCGCGTCGCACCGGCGAGCGCGGCCAGCATCGACCGCGGATCCCCGAGCGCCCCCGGATCGATGGACAGTCCGCTGCGCACGCCCGCCGCGAGCCGCTCAGCGAGCGCGGCACCGCCGGCGACCAACACCGCGCCGCCGCCGAAGGTGGCCGCGAATATGCCAAGTTCGCGCGAGCGCGGCACCTGGCCGCGCTCGCGCGCCTCCTGGAGCCTGCGTGGTGAGGCTTCCTCGGTGCGTTCGCCCGGGCCGGTCTCAGCCATCAGGGCACCCGCGGAACGGGTGCGGCGGTCAATTCCGCCACCGCGGCCAGGGCGCTTTGGATGACACGGTTTGAGGCGGCCAATGTGCCGTTCATACCGACGATGAGGACGACAAAGCCCGCCAACAGCGTGAGCGGGAAACCCACTCCAAACAGGTTCAGTTGCGGCGCGGCGCGGGTGACGACACCGAGCGCGAAGTTGACGATGATCAACGAGATGACCGCCGGCAGCGCGATCAGCAGGCCGGTTTCGAAAATGCTCCCACCCCATTGCGCGACGGCCAGGCCCAGTCTTCCGTCGAGGTGTGCGGCGCCGATCGGCAAGCTGCGGTAGCTGTTGGCGAGTTCACCGAGCAGCAGCAGGTGGCCGTCGAGCGCGAGGTACAGGAGCGTCGCGAAGATGACGAACAGCTGACCGAGCGCCGGGGAATTCGCGCCGCGCTGCGGGTCGATGAGCGTCGCAAAGCTCAGCCCCATCGTCATGGCGATGATCTGCCCGGCGAACGACAGCGCCTCGAAGCCGATCTGTACCACGGTGCCGATCGCCAGACCGATCATCATCTCCTGGCCGGCGGCGAGCACACCCGTTGCAGAGAAAATCGACAAGCCGGCCGGCACCTGCACCGAGGGGGCGAGCAGGAAGCCGATCGCAAGGGTCAAAGCGATCTTGACGCGGGCCGGCACCGCAGTGGCACTGATGAGCGGAGCCGTGGCGACGAAGCCGCCGATTCGCAGCATCGGCCACCACAGGCGCACGGCCCAGGCGGCGATGTCCGAAGCGTTCAGGTTGATCGGTTGCACGGCGCCTGTCCCGCTAGCCGACCATCGTCGGAATGCTGAGGTACAGGCCGCGGGTGAACCCGACCAGTATCTTCAGCATCCACGGACCGGCGACGAACAAGGTGATCACCAGGAACAACAGCTTCGGGATGAAGCTCAAGGTGGCCTCGTGAATCTGGGTCGCCGCCTGCAGCATGCCGATGACCAGGCCGACGATCAGCGCGACCAGCAACAGCGGCGCGGCGAGCAAGGTCGTCACGAACAGCGCCTTGTGGGCCAGATCCATCACCATTTCCGGGGTCATCGGTGAAAACTCGCGGCGAGCGTGCCGAGCATCAACGTCCAGCCGTCGACGAGCACGAACAACATGATCTTGAACGGCATCGAGATCAGCATCGGCGACAGCATCATCATGCCCATGGACATCAGCACGCTGGCGACGACAAGATCGATGACCAGGAAGGGGATGAAGATCATGAAGCCGATCTGGAACGCGGTTTTCAGCTCGCTGGTCATGAAGGTCGGAATCAGAACCGACAGCGGCACGTCATCGGGGCTCGCGAAAGGCCCGTGGCCGGACAGCTTGGAGAACAGCCGCAGGTCGTTCTCCCGCGTTTGCGCCAGCATGAATCGCTTCAGCGGCAGGATCGTCCGGTCAATGGCCACCTCGCCCGAGATCTGGCCGTTCATGTAGGGCTTGACGCCGCCGAGGTAGGCCTGGTTGAGCGTCGAACTCATCACGAAGAAGGTCAGAAACAGCGCGAGTCCGGTCAGAACCTGATTCGGGGGGGTCGTGGTCATGCCGAGCGCCTGGCGCAGGATCGACAGCACGATGATGATGCGGGTGAACGCCGTCATCGCCAGCAGAATCGCCGGCAGCAGCGTCAGCACGGTCATCAGGATCAACACCTGGATCGTCAGCGAATAGGTCTGTGCGCCGTTCTTGCCAGCCTGGACCGTGAGCGCCGGCAGGCTCATCTGCGCGCAGGCCACGTGCGGCGAAGACGCGATTCCGAGCACCGCGAGCACCGCGATGAGTGCGAGCGGTGCGAAGCGCCGGCGGGTGCTCCCGGGCGTGTTCATCCCGGCGAGCCTCCGCCGCGGCCGAGCAATTCGCGCAAACGCAGCGCAAAGCCCGGCTCGCTCGCCGCCGACGCGCTCGGAATCGGCGTCGCCAGCGGCGTCAGCCCGACGATCCCGCCGGCGCTCAGGCCGAGGAGCAGTTGCGCCTCGCCGACCCGTACCAACACGATCCGTTCGCGCGGTCCGATCGCGCACTCATCGATCACACCGATCTGACCGCGGCCGATGCGCGGACTGAAGCGCAGTCGCTTCAAGACCCAGGATATGGCGAAAATCAGCGCGACGATGAGCGCAAGGCTCAAGCTCACCTGCACGATGCCACCGGCCGACAGCGGTGCCGGGGAATGGCTGAGCGGCATCATCCGAGTTGCTCCATTCTCTCGGCCGGGCTGACGACTTCGGTGAGGCGGATGCCGAACTTGTCGTCGACCACGACCAATTCACCGCGCGCGATGCGCACACCGTTCACGAACAAGTCGAGCGGTTCGTTCGCCAGCCGGTTCAACTCGACGATGGCGCCGGGGGCAAGCTGCAGCAGATCGCGCACCGACATGCGCACCCGGCCGACCTCGAGCGAGAGGGTGACCATGACATCGAGGATCAGATTCAGGTTCACTTCCTGACCGCCCGCACTCGCGGCGCCCGGACCGAGTTCTCCGAACTGTGCGCGGGCCACATTTGCGGCTTTGGACTCTGTTTCGTTCATGCCGATCCCCGTGAGACGACCTTGATGGCATTGCGCCCGCCCGACAGGCCGAAGCGGCCGCGGTACAGCGGCACCTCGCCGGCGAGCAGCACGACCTGCTGCGGCGGCTCGATCGGGATCACATCGCCCGGCACGAGCCTGACCAACGCGCCCAAGCTGATGCGCGCCTCGGCGAGGATTGCCCGCGCCTCGAGACTGGCCGTCTGTAGACCCGCACCGAGCATCGGCGCCCACGAGGCCGCCTGCGCACGGGGTTTCGGCTTGCCGCCGCCACCTGCCAAAGTCTCCCGGATCGGCGCGAGCATCGCCTCCGGAATCAGCCAGCGGATATAGCCGCCGAGGGCTCCGAACTCGACGCTGTATTTCGCCACGAGCACATCGTCGAGGGCTTCGCCGATCCGCAGAAAGCGGGGGTTCACCTCGAGCCGCGCGAGTTCGAGCTCGACGCGCACGACCTGGGCCCACGCCACCGCGAATTCACCGCTGAGCGCGCGCACGAGCAGGCTGAGAAAGCGCTGCGCGGCGGGCGCGATGGCGGCCTGCGGATCGCTGACCACCCGGCCGCTGCCGCCGAAGAAACCGTCGAGCAATGCCAGCAACAGGGAAGGTTCGATACTGACGAAGGCCTCGCCCTCGAGCGGCTTGATGTGCAGGATGGCCGTGATCGAGGGCACCGGCAGCTCAGCCTGCACGTCGCCGGCGCGGGCACGCTGCACGCCTTCGAATTTCACCCCGCTCGGACGGTTCAGCAAGGTCGACAGGCAGGCGGCAGCCCGCTCGGCGAAATCCTTGCAAACCTGATCGAGCACCGGCAGCTCGGTGCGGCTGACGCGGCAGGAGGCGAAGTCGAACGGCCGGACCGAGCCTGAGCCGCTGGTTTCGAGCAGCGCCGAGACCTCCTCGGCGGAAATCTGCACACGCGCACCCGGCTCGACCGCGGCGGCGTCGGCAGCGGCGGCGGCGCCTGGTTCAGCGTCGGTCGCCATCATTGCACCACGAAACTCGTGAACAACAAATCGTCGATCGGCGGCGAACCCTCCTGCTTCTGCACAGCCTGAATCGCCGCGAGCGCCTGCTTGCGCAATTGCTCCTTGCCGGCGAGCGTCATCAGCGTCTTGAAGTCTCGATTACCCATCAGCAGCAGCAAGTTATTGCGGATCAAGGGCGCGTTCTTCTTCACGCCGTCGATCGCCTTCTGGTCGCGCGCCATCACCTCCATGCTCACCTGCAGGAAGCGCACCGTGTCGCCGTCCTCGAAGTTGACGACGAGCGGCGGGTCGAGCGCGTAATAGATCGCCGGCTTGCCCGCGTCGTTGGCGCCGGCCGCGGTGGCCGCCGGTTCGACCGGTGTGATGCTGCCGCCCGGCCCGAGCTTGAAACTCGGTGGCGGATGCAGGTCGGCATTGAGGTAGCCGCCGGCCACGACCGCCGCCAAGGTGAGCACGAAGATCCCGAGCCCGTTGATCAATTTGCCCGCGAAACCACCGGATTTCTTCGGCGGTGGCGTAGGAGCGCTGTCACCTGCATCAGCCATGGTGTCGATTCCTCGTGCGGCCGGGTGCCGCAAGGGAGGAATGAGCAAGTTCTATGCCATCGGTGCAAGAAAAATGTTTATTAATATATTCAATCTGTTGTGCGAACAGCGCCGCCTTAAGTCTGGCGCCGCTCGCCCGACAGGCGTCGATTTATTGGCGCTGTCTGCGCCCTCAGCCCATGGCGAACTGCAGCGCCACGCGCAAGCCCGGACCTGCGTCCGTCAGCACGAGGCGCGCACCGTGCAGCTTGGTGACCGCGGCGACCAGGGACAAACCCAGGCCCGATCCCGGCACCTTGCGAGCCTCGTCGAGGCGCACGCGCCGCCCGAGCGCGAGTTCGCGTTTATCGGCGGGTATTCCGGGCCCGTCATCCTCGACGACCACTTCCGGGCCGCCGGATTCGTTGCGCAGCAACACGCGAATGTGCCCGCCCACGGGGGTGAACTTGATCGCATTGTCGAGCAGGTTGGCGAGCGCCTGGGCGAGCAACTGACGGCTGCCCTGGATGTGGGCGCCGGCGGCGACCTGGCTGCCGAGTTCGATACCGCGCTCCTCGGTCACCGGCGCATACAGTTCGACGATGCTCGCGACGAGCGCGGACAAATCGACCGCCTCGCGCGCGACGGTGCCGGTCTCGGCGAGCGCGATTCGCAGCAGCGCGTCGAGGGTGTTGCGCATGCGGTCGACCTCGGTGGTGACGCGCTCGAGCACGCGCCGCTCGGGCGAGGCCGGATCGAGATGCGCGAGCGCCGATTCGGCGGTCGATTGCAGACGGTTGAGCGGCGTGCGCAGATCGTGCGCGGCGCTGTCGAGCACGGTGCGCATGCCGAGGGTGAGTTGCTCGATTTTATCGAGCATGCCGTTGATCTCGCGCGCGAGCGTGTTCAACTCATCCTCGGCATCCCGCACCGGCAGACGCTGGGTCAGATCGCCGCGCATGATCTGGGTCGCGACCGCCGAGATCGCACCGGCGTGCGCGAGAATCCGCCGCCCCATCCAGATGCCCCCGCCGATGCCGAGCAGCATCGTCATCACGACGGCCGCGACGAGGCCGCGCATCATCACGTTCTTGACGTCCTGACGCTCCTGCACGTCGTGACCGACGAGCATCCGGTAGCCGCCCGGCAGCGGGAAGCGCTGCGCGCGCACCTCATGCACGCGTGTCTGGTCGCCATACGGTACGGTCACCGTGAACTGGAACCACTTGCCCTGGCCGGCGGCGATCTTCGGCCACGCCGGCAGATTCCCGGCCACCGGTCGCAGCTGCGGATCGACCATCAGATAGAAGGCGCCGTGAACGTCCTGGTCGCGGGAACGCTGGTTGACCAGCTCGATGAAATCGCTGCGGGAAAGCACCAGCAGCTGCTCGCGCAGGCCCTGGACCTCCGCGGCGATCAAATTATCGGTGCTGCCGTCGATGACCCGCGACACCGCGAAGTAAACCGCACCGAGCAGCGCGACCGCACCGAACGCGAACACGACCGAATAGACGATCGCGATCCGGAACGGAGAACTCGTCAGTACGCCCAGGAACCCCTGTTCCTGGTCCACTATTCTTCTTCGCCGAGGCTGTAGCCCGCGCCGCGTACCGTGTGCAGCAAGGGCTTCTCGAAGTCCCTGTCGATCGCCTGGCGCAGGCGGCTGATATGCACGTCGATCACGTTGGTCTGCGGGTCGAAATGGTAGTCCCAGACGCCCTCGAGCAACATGGTCCTCGTGACCACCTGACCGCTGTGGCGCATCAGGAACTCGAGCAGCTGGAATTCCCTCGCCGTCAGCTCGATCTTCTTGCCGCCACGCGTGACCCGGCGCGTCATGCGGTCGAGTTCGAGATCGGCGAGCTTCAACCGGGTCGCCGCCTCACCGCCGCCGAGTTCGCCGCGCCTGGCCAGTGCATCGATGCGCGCCATCAGTTCGGACATGTGATAGGGCTTGGTCAGGTAATCGTCACCGCCGGCACGCAGGCCCGTGATGCGGTCGTCGACGTCGCCGAGAGCGCTGAGGATCAGCACCGGAAACTTCCTTCCGGTCGCCCGCAGGGACTGGACGAGGGCGAGGCCGTCGAGCTTCGGCAGCATCCGGTCGACGATCGCCAGGTCGAGCGCGATCGAGGAGGCGAGTTGCAGGCCGTCCAGGCCATTGACCGCGACATCGACGGTATGGCCGACCTCGCGCAGGGCCTTCGCCAGATAGTCCCTGGCAACCTGGTCATCTTCGACGATCAAAATGTGCATGATGGTTCAGTCTACAGACTCTCAGCCGGATCGGATCGTTCCCGGCCCCGGTTCGTTGGACCCGGCGATGGCCACCGGGATAGAGTGGGAAATCTATGATGCCAGAGACCCTGCCGCAAGCCGGCGACGCCATGACCCACCCCTTGCGCACGGCCTACGAATATCTCGTACTGTATGTGGCCGTCGGCGTCCTCGCGGCGCTCTCCCT
>JABEVI010000037.1 GCA_013044085.1 Steroidobacteraceae bacterium | reverse complement strand
TCACCCCCATTGTTGCCGGGTCCGCACAGCACCACGACCGGTCGTGGCGGCCAGCGCCGCTCGATCTCATCGGCGACGGCCGTTCCGGCCCGCATCATCAACTGCGCCACGCTCGTGCCCGCGGCGACGGTGAGTCGATCCGCGGCGCCCATTCGCGCCGCATCGAGCACGACGCAGCGATCCAAATCCGGCGGCAATGGCATGGTCAGCCGAGTGTAACCCGGCGGACGGGCGGCCGCGCCCGCTCGACAAGGAACAGCGCCTCGCGGTATGTTCCGAGCATGAACACACTGCTGCGCAGCCTCATCGCCTGCCTCGCGGTCACCGGCACGCTGTGCACGGCCTTATCCGCGGTGGCGGCTCCGCGGCACGCGAAACCCCTCGGCCCGCCGGTCAGTCTCGCCGCCTTCGCGCGTTTGGAACGGCTCGCACGACTGCCCGACGGCATCACGATGGGCTACGTGGACATGGGTCCTCGCAACGGACAGCCGGTCGTGCTGATCCACGGTTTCACGAACGACGCCTTCAACTGGTTGCCGCTGATCCCGTACCTCGACCCGCACCTGCGGCTGATCCTGGTCGACCTGCGCGGCCACGGCGAGTCGAGCAAGCCGGCCTGCTGCTACGCGCGCATCGACATGGCCTACGACGTGCTCCTGCTGATGAATCGCCTCGGGATCGCGAAGGCGGATTTGATCGGCCACTCGCTCGGCAGCATCATCGCGCAGACCTTCGCCGAGACCTGGCCGAAGCGGGTGGGCCGGGTCGTGCTGATCTCCTCGACCGGCGGCTACCGTAGCGGCTGCACGGCCGGGCCGCCGACCGACGCGCCGCCACTGCCCGAGTTGCGGGCGGCGCTCTTGAAAATGCACGACCCGATCAATCCGAATGGGCGGTTCATGAGCGCTTGGTACGGCAATGCCCGGCCACCGGATCCGAATCTGCTGAAGCGGCAGAAGCGCGATGCCGCGGCGATTCCGGTCAAGATCTGGCTCGCGGTCCTCGACCAAGCGGTGACCGGGATCGACCTGCAGACGACGCTGCCGCGGCTCACCGCGCCGGCCCTGCTGATATGGGGAGCGAAGGATACGTTGATGGGGCCCGCAGACCGCTGCTCGCTCGAGCGCGCCCTGCCGCATGCCCAGGTCAAGATCTTTGCGAACGCCGGCCACAATCCATTCTGGAAGGAACCGGCGGCGGTCGCCGCGGTGATCAATCCATTTCTTGACAAGACCGCGCCATGAGCGACCCGATTCCGCACATCGAGATCGACGCCCTGTTCGAAGGCGCCTCGCCGCGCAGAGATCAGGCTGATCGCGCCATCATGGCGGCATCCGAAGAGAGCGGCTTTTTCGTTGCGACCGGCTTTACCGCGGACATTCCCCTCGATCGCCGCTCGCGTGCCGAACTGTTGCGGATATTTTCGTTGCCGGAGACGCAAATCCACGCGCTCTGGCGCCGGAAATTCGCACCCGGCAATGCGAACCTGTATCGCGGTTGGTTCCCGCGACAAACCGGATTCCTGACCTGCAAGGAAGGCATCGACATGGGCCCGGACGTCGCCCATGGAGCGGGTGTCGTGCACCCCGGGGATCCGTTGCGCGAGTCGACCCCTCTGCCGGCGGAAGAGGCGCTGCCCGGCTGGCGCGCGGCGGTCGCGACCTACTATCTCGCGATGCAGAAGGTGAGCGGGGCCCTGATGCGTTCGATCGCGCGCAGCCTCGGCCTCGACGAGCATCACTTCGACCCGGCCTTCGAACGAGGCGGCCTGTCGACCCTGCGATTGATCCGCTATCCGGTGCGCACGGACATCGAGGTCGTCGCCGCATCGGATCCCGGCGTCTGGGTCGATCACGGCGGCAAACGTTGCTACGTGATGGGCGCTCCACACGTCGATTCGGGCTTCCTGACTTTGCTCGCCCAGGACGGCGTCGAAGGTTTGCAGGCCCGGCACCGCAGCGGTGCCTGGGTGGATGTGCCGCCTCGCGAGGGGACACTGGCGGTGAACTTCGGCAAGGTGCTGCAACGTTGGTGCGCGGGCCGCATCAAGGCCACGGAGCACCGGGTGATCGGCAGCGGCCGGGAACGCATGTCGATTCCGTTTTTCTACGAAGCGCGCGCGGATGCCGAGATTGCACCGTTACCGCTGCCCGGCACCACACCCTTCGAACCATTCTTGTTCGGCGATTACCTTTGGGCGACGACGACCCAGTTCGTCGAGTTCAAAGGCATGGAAGACCTGCGAACGCCATTGCGCGCCGCCTGACCCGGGGCCCGCACGGGAATCGCGGCACAGCGGGACGACAGGCGATAAAATGACGGCTGCGCCGGCTTAGCTCAGTTGGTAGAGCGCCAGTTTTGTAAACTGGATGTCGCGGGTTCGATCCCTGCAGCCGGCACCAATTCATCCTCCACGACGCCACCACCGATGCTGAAAAAGCCGACCCATCCGCCACTCATCGCCGCCGCCCTGGCCACGCTCGCGCTGCTCGCCGCGCCGGCGCATGCGCGCCCCGCGGGGTCGACCGCGCCGCCGTCGACCGCGCTGCCGGCGCCGATGGACGCACCCCAGGTGATCACGCTGCTCGACCGCACGCTGCAGTGGTACCGCGCGCAGCGCGCCGGACGCGATATCGCATCCCGGCCGAGCGACTGG
>JABEVI010000211.1 GCA_013044085.1 Steroidobacteraceae bacterium | reverse complement strand
TCGTAGTTCCACAAGGAGTCCGAGCGGTAACTGCGCGTGTCGGCGAGTGTGATCGCCGGATCCACCAACTTCAACGCGGCGACGCAGTCGGTGCCCGTGCCGGGGGTGCCGGCCGGCACGATGGGCACCACCCCGCCCGGGCGGAAGCCCTTGGCGACGTTGACGTACACCATGTCGTTCCGCGTCAGGTGATAGTCGACCTCGTACTTCGGGTTGATGCCGTTTTCGCTGGTGGATGCGTTCGGGCTGATGACTGCGGGACCGCCGGCCGCGAGCCCCGCCTCGTATCCGTAGGACGAAGCCGTGTCATGGTACCAACGCAGGCCGACCGTGAATTTGAGCGGTTGGATCGGCCGGTACGACACCTGGCCGAACAGCGCCGATTCCTTCTGCTCGGACTTGAAGTCCTGCGCGAAGATCAGGTTGGCGTAGGTGGGGTTGTTCTGGAAGCCGAGCGTGGAGTCCAGGTTCGGGACCACGGCCGGCGGGTAGTAGCCGGCGAACGGCACCCGGCCATGCAGGTCCGAATAGAACGCACCGGCGACGAATTGCACCGGGCCTTGCAACGAGGACACGAAGCGCACTTCCTGCGCAAACTGCTGGTAGTTCTTCTCCTCGCTGATCGAGCCCGGCTGCGGCGTACCGAGGGTCGCGCAGCCGCCCGCAGCGACCGCCGCCGCGTTGCAACCGCTGGTGATTGCCGCCCAGACGAAGTCGGTCTCGTCCTCGGTCTCGAAGACCTTGCGGCTGAAATAGGACGATGAGGACACGAACTCACCCAACCCGGTCTTCAGGTGCATCGCGAGCGAGTACAGACCCCAGGTGTCGAAGCCGCCTTCCGGCACGTTGAACCAGCGCGCCTGCGTGAAACTGGTCGGCGTCATCGCGGTCGGCAGAGTGTACGGCCCGGAGGGCACCGGATAGCCGATGCCATTGCCCGGCATCGAGGCGAAATCCGCGAGCGGAAAGCCGTTATAGGCCGCCCGCTGCATCATGACGCGCGGCATGATGCTGAAGCGGTTGTTGAACTTGATCAACAATTCGGCCGATCCGCCGTCGGTGTTGACGGCGCCGACGTTGTTGACCGTCGAGATGCCGGTCGTCGCAAGCGGTGTGCAGGTCTGCGCAACCGCCGCGGCCGGATCGGTGCAGAAACTGCGCTTGAAGTACCCGGCCTCATAATCGTTGAATCCCGTGAGGCGCAGCGCGACATGATCCCTCATCAACGGCAGGTTGACGATGGCGTCACCGGTCCAGTTCGGCTTGCTGGTGTGGTCGGTCGAGGACGTGCCGGCATCCACGGTCGCGGAGAAATGTCTCAGGTTCGGCTGCTTGGTGATGATGCGCACCGTGCCGCCCATCGAGCGTGCACCGTACAAGGTGCCCTGCGGTCCGCGCAGCACCTCGATGCGGGCGATGTCGAGCACGCGCGGATCGAGCGAGTCCGGCAGCGGCGTATCGTCGATGTAGAAACCGGTCACATTGTCGCCCGAGATGCCGCGAATCGAGACGGTTCGGGCGGTGCCGATCCCGTCGCCGGTCGGTGCGAAGGAGAGGTTGGGCACCTTGGTGGCGTAGTCGAAGAAATCGTTGATCGCCTTTTCCTGGAGTGCAACACTCGTGATCGTCGTCATCGACAGCGGTACGGACTGCTGGGACTCGGCGCGCTTCTGCGCGGTGACGGTGATCGTCGCGAGTTGATCGCTCGCCGCGCCGGCGTCCGTCGCGCTTGCCATGGTCGTCCCTGAATTGGCCGCGATACCGGCGGCTGGAAAGATGACCGCCATCAGGCCGAGGCCGGCCCAGGTACTAGCTACTCGACCCATGGTGATGTGCTCCCGTTGCAACTATGAAACCGCTGCTTCCCAACACCCGAAATCCGAGAATTCGTGCTCTGGCGCTTCAAGCGCCATATTTTTATGTTCCGCCCGAAGTTAATCCTTTCGTTGGCAATTAACAACTGATCGGGATCAGCTTTCTCGACGTTGCTGTTTCCCCCCATTTTCGCTGACAAGGACTAGAATTTGGAGCGATCAAGCGTCCGATCGAATCCGGCCGCGTCGTTGGGGAGCCACATATGAGCAAGACCTTCGCCTCACAAGCGGATCTGGCCGAGAAAGTCGTCAGCTTCGACCGATTGTCGCCAAACGCCTACGCGTATACGGCGCAGGGAGATCCGAACACCGGCATCGTGATCGGTGACGAGGCGGTGTTGGTGATCGACACGCAGGCGACACCCGTCATGGCGGCGGACGTCGTCCGAAGGATCAGGGAAGTCACGGACAAGCCGATCCAGTACGTCGTGCTCTCCCACTATCATGCGGTGCGCGTGCTGGGGGCGAGTGCTTATGCGCCGCGTCATATCATCGCGAGCCGGGATACCTACGACTTGATCAGCGAGCGCGGGGAGGCCGACATGAAGAGCGAGATCGAGCGCTTTCCGCGCTTGTTCCGCGCGGTCGACTCGATTCCCGGGCTGACGTGGCCGACACTGGTTTTCGAACGCTCGCTGACACTGTGGCTCGGCAAGCTCGAAGTGCGCATTCTGCAACTAGGCCGTGGTCACACCAAGGGCGATACGGTCGTGTGGTTGCCGAAGGACCGGATCCTGTTTTCGGGCGATTTGGTCGAATTCGACGCGACACCCTACGCAGGCGATGCGTACTTCACCGACTGGCCGGCAACCCTCGATGCGCTGGCGGCACTGCGGCCCGAAAAACTGGTGCCCGGTCGCGGTGCGGCGCTGCAAACATCTTCGCAAGTGTCGGCCGGGCTCGCCGGCAC
>JABEVI010000210.1 GCA_013044085.1 Steroidobacteraceae bacterium | reverse complement strand
GGACTCCTGCATGATCGAGGATCTGAACAGCACCAACGGCATCTACATGCACTCGAAGAGGGTCCGGCGGCACAACTTGAACGACGGCGACGTCGTCGTCGTCGGCCGGCATGAAATCATGTACATCGACGAACGTGCCGCGCGTGCACGCCGTCACGTCGACGGCACCGAGACGACCGTACTCCCCGACCCGTGAGAAAACCTTCGGGGGGGCGGGACCTCCTCAGCCGGTGCCGCCGACGGTGAGCGCGTCGATGCGCAGGGTCGGTTGTCCGACGCCGACCGGCACCGACTGACCGTCCTTGCCGCAGGTGCCGACGCCGCCGTCCAGGTGCATGTCATTGCCGACCATGCTGACGCGCGTCAAGACATCCGGTCCGTTGCCGATCAACGTTGCGCCCTTGACCGCGGGCCCGATCTTGCCGCCCTCGATCAAGTACGCTTCGCTCGCCGAAAAAACGAATTTTCCCGAGGTGATGTCGACCTGGCCGCCGCCGAAATTGACCGCATACAGCCCCCTGTCGACGGACGCGATGATTTCCTCCGGTGCATGGCCGCCCGGGCGCATGTAGGTGTTGGTCATGCGCGGCAGCGTCATGTGCGCGAACGACTGACGCCGACCGTTGCCGGTCGGCGCCTGTTTCATCAGCCGCGCATTGAGTTTGTCCTGCAGATAGCCGCGCAAGATCCCGTTCTCGATCAGCACGGTGCAGCGCGTCGGCGTACCCTCGTCATCGACGTTCAATGAGCCGCGGCGTCGCTCGAGGGTGCCGTCATCGACGACGGTGATGCCATCGGTGGCGACCTTCTCGCCGATCCGATTCGAGAATGCGGAGGTCCCCTTGCGGTTGAAATCACCCTCGAGGCCGTGTCCGATCGCCTCGTGCAGCAGGATGCCCGGCCATCCCGGACCGAGAACGACCGTCATCGAGCCGGCCGGTGCGGCCACGGCATCGAGATTCACGAGCGCCTGGCGCACCGCCTCGCGCGCATGCGCGAACGGCGTATCGCCCCGCAGCAACTCGTCGAGTCCGAAGCGTCCACCGCCGCCGCTGTAGCCTTGTTCGCGGCGGCCGTTGTGCTCGACGATCACCGAGACATTGAGCCGCACGAGCGGGCGTACGTCCGCAGCGAGGGTGCCGTCGCTCGCGGCGACCAGCACGATCTCATGGACCGCGGCGAGCGATGCCATGACCTGTTTGACGCGTGGATCGATGCGGCGCGTCTGCTCATCGATGCGCGCGAGCAAGGCGACCTTCTCCTCGTCACCGACGGTGTCGAGCGGATCGGTCGGCAGGTAAAGACGCCGGCTCGGCGCGCGCGACCACGCCTTGACGGCGTTGCGCCCGCCGCCGCGGGTGATCGCCCGGGCGGCGTGAGCGGCTTCCTCCAGCGCGGGCAGCAACAACTCGTCGGTATACGCAAAGCCGGTCTTCTCACCGCTGATCGCACGCACACCGACACCCTGTTCGATGCTGTGCGATCCTTCCTTGACGATGCCGTCCTCGAGTGACCAGGATTCCTCCCGGGAGGACTGAAAGTACAGGTCCGCGTAGTCGATGCCCCGACTCATCAGCCCGTCGAGGACGACATTGAGCCGGTTCTCATCGAGTTCCGACGGCGCGAGTATCGCGCGCTCCGCAATTTCGAGCGCCGAGCCGCTCATGCCGGCTCCGCCACGCGCTGCGGACGTTCCAGCCGTCGATTCGTGAGCGCCGGGAATCGCGCGCGGGTGTCCGCCTGTTTGCCGAGGTCCAGATCCGCGCAGGCGACCCCGGCGCCCTTTTCCAGCCGGGCCAGCACCTGCCCCCAATAATCGACGATCAAACTGTCGCCATAGGTCTCGCGGCCGCTGCTATGCGAGCCGACCTGCGCCGGTGCAACGACGAAACACAGATTTTCTATCGCGCGTGCGCGCAGCAGCGTCTCCCAGTGTGCCCGGCCCGTCGGCACCGTGAAGGCGGCGGGGATGGACAGCCATTCGGCGCCCTGTGCGACCAACTCCCGATACAGCTCCGGAAAACGGACGTCATAACAGACCGACAGTCCCAGGCGGCCTACAGGGGTGTCGACGAGGACGATATGCCGCCCCGGCACGACGTGTCGGGACTCGCGATAGTGCTCCTCTCCCCCGGGGATCGAAACGTCGAACAGGTGAATCTTGTCGTAGCGCGCGACGCGCCGGCCCTGCGCGTCGAACAGCAGCGAGGCATTGGCGACCAGATCGCCGCCCTCGACCCGCAAATTGACGGTTCCGGCCAGGATCCACAGGCCGAGTTCGCGTGCCCGGGCGGCGAGAAAGGATTGCACGGGGCCGGCGCCGTCGGTCTCGGCGATGTCGAGCTTGTCGGCGTCGTGCACACCGATGAACGCGAAATTCTCGGGCAGACACGCGACCTCGGCGCCGGCATCCTTGGCTGCGCGAAGCAGCGTGCCGGCTGCCGACAAGTTCTCCTCCACCTGATGAGTCGAAGTCATTTGAATGGCGGCAACTCTACCCATTTATTGCTTTTCCTCCGCGATGGCCGCTGCGGCGGCAGAACCGTTGATGCGTTTGACCGTCGGATCGTTCCAGCCGCCGGAGATGTGATAATAGCCCCGCGCCAGCCCTCGCAGCGGTTGTTTGAACACTTGCGTGAACAACAACAGCGCGGCGCCGACCACCGGGCCTCCGGCGAGGGCGCCCGCGAGCGGCAG
>JABEVI010000209.1 GCA_013044085.1 Steroidobacteraceae bacterium | reverse complement strand
TGGGTGCACCGGGAGTACCTGCGCCTGTATGCTCGCTGCTTCGATGAGCACTGGCCGGCCTCCAAGCTCTGGCCGAGGTCGGTGCGCGATGCGACCTTGCGATCGACGGTGACGTTCATCAACGGCCTGACGGCGAGTGCCGTCACCAGTCCCAAGGACTGGCCGGCCGCGACGCAGCTGGCGCAGCTGCGCCAGCAGCTCGAGATGCTGAACTCGTGGGCTGAATCGAGGCTGCCGCGCGCCGCGGCCAATTCCTAAAACGGGGGGGCGCAATGGATTTCTCGTTGACGGATGAACAAGAGCTGATCGTCAAGACCACACGCGATTTCGTGCGCAAGGAACTCTATCCTCACGAGATGCTGGTGGAGGAGAGCGGTGCGCTGCCGGATGAACTGCGCGAATCGCTCAAGTCGAAGGCGATCGCCGCCGGACTGTACGCCGCCAACATGCCGAGCGAGGTCGGTGGCGCCGGGCTCGACACGGTCGCCTGGGCCTTGTACGAGAAGGAACTCGGGGCGACGAACTACGCGCTGCACTGGTCGTGCGTCGGCCGGCCGTCGAACATCCTGCTCGCGTGCGAGGGCGAACAGCGCGAGCGCTATCTCCTGCCGACGGTGCGCGGCGAGCGCACCGAGTGCCTTGCGATGACCGAGCCCGGCGCGGGCTCGGATCTGCGGGGAATGAAGACCTCGGCGGTGGCGGCGGGCGGGGACTTCGTGATCAACGGCACGAAGCACTTCATCAGCCATGCGGACCACTCGGATTACGTGATCCTGTTCGCCGCGACCGGCGAGGAAGGCTCGGCCCGGGGGGTGCGCAAGAAGATCACGGCGTTCCTGATCGATCGCGGACATCCCGGGTTCACGATCCGGGCGGGCTACAAGAACGTTTCACACCGCGGGTATACGAACAGCATCCTCGATTTCAGCGATTGTCGTGTGCCGAAGTCGGCGATACTCGGTGAGTTGCACCGCGGCTTCGAGGTCGCGAACAGCTGGCTCGGCGCGACACGGCTGCAGGTCGCCGCCACCTGTCTTGGTCGGGCCGAGCGGGCGCTGGACCTCGCCACCCACTGGGCGGCCGAGCGCACACAGTTCGGGCAGCCGATCGGAAAGTTTCAGGGGGTCGGTTTCAAGCTCGCCGATATGGCGATGGAATTGCGCGCGGCGGAACTTCTGGTGCTGAACGCGGCATGGAAGCACGATCGCAAGACTTCGAGCGACATGGATATGGCGATCGCCAAGCTGAAGGCGAGCGAAACGCTCGCGATGATCGCTGACGAGGCGCTGCAGATCCACGGTGGCATGGGTTTGATGAGCGACCTGCCGCTCGAGCGCATCTGGCGGGATGCGCGGATCGAACGGATCTGGGAAGGCACGAGCGAGATTCAGCGGCACATCATCTCGCGGGCGATGCTGCGTCCGCTCGGCGCCTGAGCGTCGAGCGGACTCGCTCAGCGCCCGCTCCAGACGGGTTTGCGCTTCTCGGCGAAGGCGCGGGTTCCCTCCTTCAAGTCCTCGGAACGCACCACCCGCTGAACGGCATCCAGCGAGTCGTGTAGCGCGAAGGCTTCGTGCTCCGCAAGCACCTCCGTATGCCGGATCAGCTGCTTGATGGCCGGAAAGAGCAGCGGCGGTCCGTCGGCGAGCTGCCGGGCGATTTCCCGCGCCTTGGCGAGCGCCTGTCCTTGCGGCACGATGTGATTGGCAAGACCCCAGTGTTTCGCCTCGGCGGCGTCCATCCAACGTCCGGTCATCAAGAATTCCACGGCGACGTGGTACGGCAGGCGGCGGGGCAGTTTGATCGTACCGGCATCGGCGAGCACGCCGACGTTGATCTCCGGCAACGCGAACTTCGCGTGTTCCTCCATGACGATGATGTCGGTGCCGAGTACGATCTCGAAACCGCCGCCGCAGGCGATGCCGTTGACCGCGGCGATGATCGGCTTGTCGAGGTTGCGTGGATAATTCAAGCCGCCGAATCCGCCGACCCCCCAATCCTCATCCGACTTCTCGCCGCCTGCAGCCGCCTTCAGGTCCCATCCCGGGCAGAAGAACTTCTCGCCGGCGCCGGTGACGATCGCCACGCGCAGCCGCGGATCGTCCCGAAACGACGTGACGACGTCGTTCAAGCGACGGCTTGCCGCGAGGTCGATCGCATTCGCCTTGGGGCGATCGATCGTGATTTCGAGAATCGCACCGTTCGTATGGGTCTTGATGCCGTCCGACATGTTCTACTCCCGCGCCAAGCGTATGAGGACATCCACCGCCACCGCACCGGCTCCGGCGGGACGCACGATCAGCGGATTGACGTCGATCTCCACCAATCGGTCGCGATTTTCGAGCGCATAAGCCGCCACCTGCTCGATCGCGGCGATCAGCGCCGGGAGGTCTCCGGCGGATCTGCCGCGGAAGCCCTCGATCAGGCGGTACACCCGCAGCCTGCCTAGCGCGTCGCGTATCGTGCGCGCGTTCCACGGCGGCAGCAAACTCACCGAATCGGCGAGCAGTTCCGTGAGCACACCGCCGGCCCCGAGCACGAGCACCTGCCCGAAGTGCGGGTCGACGACGACGCCGACGAGGATCTCCGCCACGCCATCGACGATCATTTCCTCCACCAGCAACGACGGCGACAAAACAGCCAGTCGCGTGGCGGCGGCCGCGGCGCTCGTGCCGTCGCGAATGTTCAGTGCGACGCCGCCCACCTCGGTCTTGTGCTCGAGATGTTCGCCGAGTGCCTTGATCACGACCGGGAAGCCGAGCGTGGCCGCCTCGCCGGCGACGGCGGCCGGCGCCGCCACGACGCTTCGTGGAACGGACACCCCAAAGCGGCTCAGCTCAGCCTTGCCCGCGTGTTCGCTCAACGTACGCACCGTCGCGTCGGCGGAGCGCCGCGGAATCTGCAATTGCGGGGCCTCGCTTTGCCAGGCGCGCCCGACCGCGCCGGCCGCCGCCAGGGCTTCGAGCGCCTCGCGTTGACCCTGAAGGGGTACGACGCCGCCTCGCAGGCAATTGCCGCGAATGCGCTCACCCATCGTCTCCGGCAGTGAGGCGATCAACGCGACCCGTGCCTCCGCGCCCCTCGCCACGTCGATGTACTCGTCGATGACCACGTCGAATGCCGCCGTATCCGCCTTGCCGTCAGGCGGGCAGTCGAGCATGAAGCCGACCGCATCGTAGCCGCTCGACAGCACCTCGGCGAACACCCGGCGCAGCGCGGGCGGATCGAACCACAGATAGGTGTGCAAGTCGAAGGGATTGGCGACCGTCACCCGCTCGCCGAGCAGTGTCGCAAGCGCCGCGGCCCGCGGCGCCGGGATCGGCGTGAAGTCAAGATCCAGGTCACGAGCGACATCGGCGGTCATCGCCATGTCGCCACCGGAAGCACCCATGACCAGAAGTTTGCCGCCGCGAGTGGGACCGCCGAGGTGGAAGATCTTCAAGGTTTCGCACAGCGCGCCAAGGGTCTCGCAACGGGCGATTCCAGCCTGCCGGCAGAAGGCCTCGAAGACGGTGTCGGCGCCGGCGAGAGCGCCGGTGTGGCTGTGCGCGGTGCGTGCGGCCGCCACCGTTCGCCCGGACTTGATCGCCGCGATCGGTTTTCCGGCCCGACGCGCAACCGATGCCGCATGGGCGAAACGCGCCGGGTCCTTGACGCCTTCGAGGTACAAACCGAAGGCGGTGACGCGCGGGTCCTCGGCGAGAATCTCGATCAGGTCCTCGACGGCGAGGCAGGTCTGGTTGCCGACGGAGAACAGATAGCCGATCGGCAGGGAACGGTCGTTGAACATCAGGGTCAAGGCGAGCGTACCGCTTTGGCAGATCAACGCGACCCCACGTTCCGGAGGGTTGCCGACGATCTGATCGGGCATCAAAGCGACTCGATCGAAGAAATTCACGAAGCCGTAACAATTCGGGCCGAAAAACGGCAGCTCACCGGCCTGCTCGAGGAGCTCACGATTCAGGCTTTCTCCGAGTGCCGTGCCGGTTTCGGAGAATCCGGAGCTGAAGCAAACGAAGCCGCCGGCGCCGCGCCGCGCGAGCGCGCCGGCGATGCCGGGCACCTGTTCGCGTGGCACCGCGAGAAAGCTCGCATCGGGTGGGCGGGGGAGTTCGTCGACGGAACGGTAGTAGGTGACGGCCGCGGTCGATGGGCGCGTCGGATGTACGCGCCAGAGTTCACCGCTGAAGCCGATCGCCTCGCCGCCGGCGGCGACCGCATCGGTCCATGCCGCGGCGCCCACGAGCGCGATGCTGCGTGGCGAGATCAGGCGGCGAACATCCGGGGTGCGCACCGCG
>JABEVI010000036.1 GCA_013044085.1 Steroidobacteraceae bacterium | reverse complement strand
TGGTCGGGGCGACAAGATTCGAACTTGCGACCCCTTGCACCCCATGCAAGTGCGCTACCAGGCTGCGCCACGCCCCGACCGTGTTAACAATGATAGCCGAATTGCCCGCTGGATTGTCGCCGCCCTTAGGGAGGTTCAAGCTCAGCGACGCAGGATTTTGACCAACTCTTCGAGTTCGATACGCATCTGGTGGATCAATTGTTGGCTTTGGTTCAGATCCGTCTGCGCCTCGTTTCCCATCAGCCGGTTGCGGGCCCCGCCGATCGTGAAGCCCTGTTCGTACAAGAGGCCGCGAATCTGGCGGATCACCAAGACGTCCTGACGCTGATAGTAGCGCCGGTTACCACGCCGCTTGACGGGCTTTAGCTGCGGGAATTCCTGCTCCCAATAGCGCAGCACATGCGGTTTGACGGCGCACAGTTCGCTCACTTCACCGATCGTGAAGTAGCGCTTGCCGGGGATCGCCGGCAACTCGTTATTGTTGCTTGGTTCCAGCATATGCCTCGACGCGCGCCTTCAATTTTTGCCCCGGACGGAAGGTGACGACCCGCCGTGCGCTGATCGGAATTTCCTCGCCGGTCTTCGGGTTTCGACCCGGCCGCCGGTTCTTGTCCCGCAAATCGAAATTGCCGAATCCGGAGAGCTTCACTTGCTCGCCCGAAGATAGCGCCGCACGGATCTCCTCGAAAAAAAGATCCACGAGCTCACGTGCCTCACGCTTGTTCAGGCCGAGTTGATCGAACAGGGCCTCGGCCATTTCCGCCTTCGTCAGAGCTGCCATGTTTTATTGGTCTCTTATCGTGGCGCTGCAAACATCCCGCAGCCGCTCCACCACCGAGGTGACGACGGTATCCACATCCACTTCGGTAAGAGTGCGGGAAGAGTCCTGCAAAATCAACCCTAAAGCGATACTTTTTCGTCCTGAATCTATCCCCGGCCCCCGATAGACATCGAAAGCCACGATATCGCTGAGCAGTCCCGCAGCGGCAACAGTAACATTTTCCCGCAGCTGAGCGAACGTAACGTCTTCATCGACGACCAGCGCCAGGTCGCGCCGGACGCTCGGAAACTTTGATATTTTCTTATAATTTATGATGTTAGAAGATAATCCTGACTCTAATTCTATTTCGAATAACCAAGGCGTCGACGGCAATTCCAAGAGCTTCACCAGCCGCGGATGCAACTCACCCAACCAACCGATAGGCCGATCCTGACGCCACAGCCGAGCGCAACGACCCGGTCGCAGACACTCAAGATGTTCGGCGCGATAACTCACCGACGCCGCATCGCCGGTCAACGCCAAAATTCCATCCAAATCGGCCTTGAGGTCGTAGAAATCCACCTCGCCTCGCGGGCTGTCCCACTGTTCCGGCGAGCGCGAACCGGTCACGATCCCGGCCACCGTATCAACTTCGCATAGGTCCTGGCCCTCGAGCAGGAACTTCCTGCCGATCTCGCACAAGCGCATTCGCGACTGTTGCCGACGTAGGTTTTCCCGACAGGTCCCCAGCAGTCCAGGCCACAGCGACACCCGCATCTCGGCAAGTTCCGCCGACAACGGATTGGCGAGCTTCAGCGCCGGGGTATCGGCGAAAACCAGACGCTGCAGACCCGGGTCGACGAAGCTGTACGTGATCACCTCACGGTACCCGCGGTCGATCAGCGCGTGCAGAAGCCGCTCCTGCGAGACCCGCTCCTCGCTGGCGACGCCGGCGATCTGTTGCCCCGTCGCCGGAATTTCCGCGATGCTGTCGAAACCGCGCAGACGGGCAACCTCCTCGACGAGGTCGGCCTCGATGGCCATGTCGAAGCGGTGTGTCGGGACGAGGATCGTCCAGCCCTCGGCATATTCCTCGACCCGGGGACTGAGCGCACCGAGCAATTCGCGCACTTCGCCATCCGGCACCTGCGACCCGAGGAGCCGGGCCAGGCGGCTACGGCGCAAACTCACGCGCCGATCCTCCGCGCCGGGCGAGCCGCCGCGGATGTCGATCGGACCGGGCTCACCGCCGACGATATCGATCAGCAGCCGGGTTGCGCGCTCGATCGCCAACGCTGGCAGCTCCGGATCCACGCCGCGCTCAAAGCGCTGCGCGGCATCGGTGAACAGACCCAGTCGGCGCGCCCGCCCGGCAAGCGCCTGGGGGGTGAAATGTGCAGCCTCGAGAAACACCTCCGTGGTGCCCGCGGCGATCGCCGTACGGCGTCCACCCATGATGCCCGCGAGGCCGACCGGCCCTGCCGCGTCGGCGATGACGAGGAAGTCCCCGGCGAGCACGTATTCCTTGTCATCGAGCAGGATGATTTTCTCGCCTTCGGCGGCCGGGCGCACGGCGATCGCGCCGGCGAGGCGTGCGGCATCGTAGGCGTGCATCGGCTGGCCGAGCTCGATCATCACGTAATTCGTGACGTCGACCACGGGGGAAATGCTGCCGATTCCCACCCGCCGCAACCGCTCCCGCAACCACAACGGCGACTGCACACCCGTGCGAATTCCCTGGATCAGGCGGCCCGCGAACACCGGACATGCCGCAGGCGCCTGAACCGTCACCGGGAAGATCCGCGGGCGCCGTGCGTCCACGGGTTCACAGGCATACTGCAAATACCGGCGCTGTCGCGCCGCCACGTGATCGCGTGCAATCCCGAACACGCTCATGCAATCGCCGCGATTGGGCGTCGCATTGACTTCGAGCACCGTGTCGTCGAGGTCGAGCGCCGCGCGCAGATCGCGGCCAAGCGCGAGATCGTCCGGCAATTCGAGGATGCCATCATGCTCGTGGCCGAGCCCGAGTTCGCGGACCGAACAAAGCATGCCCTGCGATTCGAGCCCGCGCAGCTTCGCCCGCTTGATCGTAAGTTCGCCGGGTAATCGTGCCCCGAGCATCGCCACCGCGACCTTGAGTCCGGCCCGCACGTTCGGCGCGCCACAAACGATTTGCAGGCGATCCGTGCCGTCGCTCGTCACGCTGCACACCGACAGGCGCTCGGCGTTCGGATGTGGGCCGCAGCTCAACACCTCGCCGACCACGACACCGCTGAACGGCGGCGCGGCCGGCTCGAGCGCCTCGACCTCGAGTCCGGCAAGCGTCAGCTGCGCTGCCAGATCGCCGGCCGATGCACAATTGGGCACGTAATTGCGAAGCCAGTGATGGGTGATCTTCACGGGAATTGCTTCAGGAACCGCAGATCGTTCTCGAAGAACAGGCGCAGATCATCGACGCCATAGCGCAGCATCGCCAGGCGCTCGATGCCCATGCCGAATGCGTAGCCCTGCCATTGCTCGGCGTCGATACCGGCCGCCGCCAGCACGTTCGGATGGATCATTCCGCAGCCGAGGACCTCGAGCCAGCCGGTCTGCTTGCACACCCGACAGCCGCCGCCGTGACAGAACACGCATTCGATATCGACCTCCGCCGAGGGCTCGGTAAACGGAAAGTACGAGGGCCGCAGCCGCATTCCAAGCGAACGCTCGAAGAACTTTTCGACGAAAGTGTGCAGCATCGACTTCAAGTTCGCGAAACTTACCGTCTCGCCGACGATCAATCCCTCGACCTGATGAAACATCGGGGTGTGGGTCATGTCCGAATCGCAACGATACACCCGGCCCGGAGCGATCACCGCGAGTGGCGGCTTCTGAAGCCGCATCGCACGGATTTGTACCGGCGAAGTGTGCGTGCGCAACAGACGGCCGTCCGGAAAATAGAACGTGTCATGCATCGCGCGCGCCGGATGGTTCTGCGGGATGTTGAGCGCTTCAAAATTATGGAAGTCGTCCTCGACCTCCGGGCCCGTGGCTATCCGGAAGCCGGCCTGGGCGAATATCCGCTCGATCCGCAAGCGGGTTCGCGTGACCGGATGCATGCTGCCCGGTTCCTGGCCGCGGCCCGGCAAGGTGACGTCGATTCGTCCGACCGCGAGCGTCGCGGCGAGCGCCTCTTCCTCGAGCGCCACGCGACGCGATTCGAGCGCCCCTTGGAGCGCGAACTTCGCCTCATTGATCTTCTGTCCAGCCACGGGTCTTTCCGAGGCTGCGAGCGCACCGAGAGATTTGAGGCGTTCGGTCAGCAACCCCTTCTTGCCAAGCAAGCGCACTCGAATCTCATCGAGCACGGTGAGGTTCGCACAAACACGTATCTCCTCGATCGAGCGCTCGAGGAGCAGGGAGAGTGTTTCAGGATCAGCCATGGCGGACGGTTCGGCGGGAGCGGCGGGGTTCGGCTCACATGGCCGAACCCCGCCTTTGAGCTTCTCGGGAAGCGTCCGTCAGGCCGGAAGGCTCGCCTTGGCCTTCTCCGCGATCGCCGCGAAGGCCGGCAGATCGTGAACCGCGAGATCCGCGAGGACCTTGCGATCGATCGCCAAACCGGCTTTGTTCAAGCCATCGATCAAGCGACTGTACGACAGGCCGGAGAGGCGCGCCGCCGCGTTGATTCGCGTGATCCACAAAGCGCGATACTCACGCTTCTTTTCCTTGCGGCCACGGTAAGCATACTGGCCGGCCTTGATGACCGCCTGCTTGGCCGTGCGGAAAACCTTGCGCCGGGCATTGAAATAGCCCTTGGCCTTCTTGAGAACTTTTTTATGCCGACGGCCGGCTATTACGCCGCGTTTGACTCGTGCCATATTCTGTTACTCCTCTGTGCTCACGCGTACGGCAGCAATTGCTTGATCCGACCCTGGTCGGTTTCATGCACCTGCATTTCCCGGCGCAACTGCCGTTTACGCTTGCTCGGCTTCTTCGTCAGAATATGACGTCGATGGGATTGGCCGCGTTTGAAACCGTTTGCCGTTTTTCGGAAACGCTTCGCCGCAGCCCGGTTGGTCTTCATCTTGGGCATCTGTTACTCCTGATTTTCTAGCCCTGTTCACAAACGCTCACCGCGACCATCGGTCGCCGTTCGCGCCGCTACAGGCGGGGTGGAAGGCCTTGCGGCCGACCGCTCACTTCTTTTTCGGCCCGAACACCATGATCATCTGTTTCCCCTCCATCAGCGGATTCTGCTCGACCACCGAATACGGTGCGAGATCAGTTGAAATCCGCGTCAAGAGCTTGCGACCGATGTCCTGGTGCACGAGCTCGCGGCCTCGGTAACGCAAGGTTACCTTGGCCTTATCACCCTCGGTCAGGAAGCGGATGATGTTACGCAGTTTTACCTGGTAATCAGCCTCTTCCGTCCCGGGACGAAACTTCACTTCCTTGACTTGAATCTGCTTCTGCTTGCGTTTCGCCGCGTGCGCCTTCTTGTTCTGTTCGAACAAGAACTTGCCGAAGTCCATGACCCTCACCACCGGCGGATCCGCCGTTGGTGAAACCTCGACGAGATCCAAGGTCTGCGAACTGGCCATCTGCAGAGCTTCCGCCCTCGACATGACCCCGGCTTGGCTCCCATCCGCCGCGATCACTCGCACTGACGGGGCCGAAATCTCCTCATTGCGCCTTACGCGCTTGGACGTTGCGATACGCGATCCTCCAAAACAATACGGCCGCGGCTCGCGACTTCCTCGGCAAGACCTTCAGCGATCCGGTCTAACTCGACCGCCCCGAAGTCCTTGCCATTGCGCGTGCGCACGGCCAGGGTACGCGCCTCCATTTCCCGGTCGCCTGCAACCAAGAGATAGGGAACGCGCTTGAGTGTGTGCTCGCGGATTTTAAAGCCTACTTTCTCGTTCCTCAAGTCCAGTTCTACCCGAAGCCCCTGATTTTTCAGGTTTTCCGCAACTTCCGCACAATATTTCGCCTGTCTGTCGGTAATTGCGAGCACAACAGCCTGAACCGGAGCGAGCCAAGTCGGCAATTTACCCGCATGGTGTTCGATCAAAATACCGATGAATCGTTCGAGGGAGCCAAACATGGCGCGGTGCAGCATCACCGGGATATGCTTCTGTCCGTCCTCGCCTACGAAAGCGGCTCCTAGGCGGCCCGGCAAATTCAGGTCGACCTGAAGGGTGCCGCACTGCCAATCCCGACCGATTGCGTCGCGCAACACGAACTCGAGCTTTGGGCCGTAGAACGCCCCCTCGCCGGGGTTCAGCGTCGTCTCGATGCCCGCAGCCGAGGCCGCGTGCCGTAGCGCGGCCTCCGACTTGTCCCAGATCTCATCGGATCCGACGCGTTTGACCGGGCGGTCGGAGAACTTGATGCGCACATCCTCGAAACCGAAGTCACGGTAGATACTGAGGATCAATTCGGTCACCTTGACCGATTCCTCGGTGATCTGCTCGGTCGTGCAAAAAATGTGCGCGTCATCCTGCGTGAATGCCCGCACCCTCATCAATCCGTGCAGCGCACCGGATGGCTCGTAGCGATGCACCTTGCCGAATTCGGCCAGCCGGAGCGGCAATTCACGATAACTGCGCAGCCCCTGTTTGAACACTTGCACGTGCCCGGGGCAGTTCATCGGCTTGATCGCGAAGGTGCGTTCGTCCGGCGTTTTGGTCATGAACATGTTCTCGCCGAACTTCTCGACATGGCCGGACTGCACCCACAGTTCACGATCCATGATTTCCGGCGTATTGATCTCGACGTATCCGGCCGCCGCCTGGCGAGCACGCATATAGCCGATCAGCGACTGGAACAAGGACCAACCCTTCGGGTGCCAGAAAACGGCGCCCGGCGCCTCTTCCTGAAGGTGGAACAGATCCAATTCCCTGCCGATACGCCGGTGATCGCGCTTTTCGGCTTCCTCCAGCCGGG
>JABEVI010000208.1 GCA_013044085.1 Steroidobacteraceae bacterium | reverse complement strand
TCATGGGCGCGGATCGGCTGCAGATCGCGGCGACGGACCCCGCGCGCGCGCGGGCGTTTCTGCGCGGCTGGCTGCGGGAGGCCGCGGAGGAGCGGCTCGCGCCACGCCTGCGCGCGCTCGCGGAGGAACTCGGCCTCGATGTGACTCGAGTGGCGATTCGCTGTCAGCGCACACGCTGGGGCAGCTGCTCGGCACGCGGCACGGTAAGCCTGAATGCATGCCTGTTGTTCCAGCGCGAGCCGGTGGTGCGCTACCTGTTCGTCCACGAACTGGCGCACACTCGGGAAATGAACCATTCGAGACGTTTCTGGCGCCTGGTGGAGTCCTTCGAGCCGAACTATCGACCGCTCGATCGGGAGTTGCTCGCCGGTTGGCGGGCGGTTCCCGGCTGGGTGTTCGAGAGTTGAGGGACGGCGTGAGCGAGACCAATCCGCCTTCCAGGCCCTTCGTCGATCTGAGCGATGAGCCGGTTTTTTGGGATTTGACGGAATCCCTGAGTTATCGGCAGTACCTTCACCTGGACCGGCTCCTGGATGCGCAGCGGCCCTTGTCGTATCAGCACGACGAGATGCTCTTCATCATGATCCATCAGGTGGCGGAATTATGGATGAAACTGTGGCTGCACGAACTGACGGCGACGATGGACTGTGTGCGTCGCGACGACCTCGGGCCGACATTCAAGATGCTCGCCCGGGTGTCGACGATTCAGCAGCAGCTGCTTCAGTCCTGGGATGTCCTGGCGACGATTACCCCGTCCGACTATTCGGCTTTCCGCAACTCGCTCGGCAAGGCCTCGGGTTTCCAGTCATGCCAATACCGGCAGCTCGAATTCCTGATCGGCAACAAGAATGCCGACATGATAAAGGTGTTCCGCAGCGATCCGGAGAGTTACGAACTTTTGGAGCGTGCGCTGCGCGCACCCAGCCTGTACGATGAAGCACTGCGCTTGTTGAGCCGGCGCGGGTTCGATCTGCCACCGGAGGTGGTCGATCGCGACTTCTCGCAGCCGTACCAGGCGAGCAAGGCGGTCGCGGCCGCGTGGCTCAGCGTTTATCACAACGCCGAGAAGGAATGGGAGCTGTACCAGCTCGCGGAGCGGTTGACGGACCTCGATTACAAGTTTCAGCTGTGGCGCTTCGCTCACGTAAAAACGGTCGAGCGGATCATCGGTTACAAGCGTGGTACGGGCGGAACCGGCGGCGTTTCCTACCTGACCAAGGCGCTCGAGCTGAAATTCTTCCCGGAACTCTGGACAATCAGAACGTCGATGTAGGCATAACGGTGAACATTCAAGATCAACTTCAGAACGTCAACGTCCTTTCGAGCGAGCTGCTGGCCACTCCCGAAGAAGTGAAAATGCGCCTGCCCATGACGGAGCGGGCCGCCGCCACGGTCTTCAAGTTTCGCAGCGTGGTGCGGGCAATACTCGAGCGCAGAGATCCACGCATTTTCGTCGTGGTCGGTCCATGCTCGATTCACGATGTGAACGCGGCGCGCGAGTACGCGCACCGGCTCAAGGAGCTGACGCCGCGAATCGAGTCGACGATTTTTCCGATCATGCGCGTTTACTTCGAGAAACCGCGCACGGCCGTCGGCTGGAAGGGGTTGATCAACGATCCGGATCTGGACGACTCGTTCCGGATCGAGAAGGGGATACTGCTCGCGCGCGAACTATTGTTGTACATCGCCGAGCTTGGCCTGCCTTCCGGCACCGAGGCCCTCGATCCGATCATGCCACAGTATCTTTCGGAGCTGGTGACGTGGACGGCCATCGGCGCCCGCACCACGGAGTCGCAAACGCATCGCGAGATGGCGAGCGGACTGTCGACACCCGTCGGCGTCAAGAATGGAACGGACGGCGGTCTCGCCTCCTCGATCAACGCTCTGCAGGCCGTGCGGCAACCGCATCATTTCCTCGGGATCACGCAGCAGGGTCAGTCGGCTGTGTTCAGAACCCGCGGCAATTCCCACGCGCACATTGTGCTGCGCGGCGGCGGCGGCCGGGTCAACTACGATGCGGTGAGCATTGCCGTCGCCGAGCGGGAGCTGCGGGCGGCGAATCTTCCGGAGAACATCGTCGTCGATTGCAGCCACGGCAACTCCAACAAGGATCCGAGCCTGCAGCCGCTGGTGGCGGAGAATTGCGTCACGCAGATCGTCGATGGAAACCGCTCGATCGTCGGCCTGATGCTGGAGAGCAACTTGAAGGCGGGTAGTCAGCCGATTCCGAAGGATCCGGCGACGCTGGAATACGGTGTGTCGATCACCGATCCTTGCATCGATTGGCCGTCGACCGAACAGCTGTTGCTCAAGCTGCATCAGTCCTTGCAAAGCGTGCGACGCTGAGCGCTGAGCGCTGAGCACTGAGCACTGAGCACTCAGCGCCAGCGCTCAACCGCGATTCCAAGCGCCAGCGCCGCCCGACGCGTCGAGCGGCCCGCATTGACGAGTACGCCGCGGTCCGCATGGCGCAGGTGCGCGAGGTCCGAGCGGGCGTTGCCATAGGCGATGAACTCGTGGCCGGGGTAAAGCCGGCGCAAGCGCTCGAGCCAGCGCTGTTTTTCTACACCGTGGCAGTTGCGGGTGCCGAGCGCACCGTCGAGGCGGTCGCCGTGCCACTTGATCCCGGTGCAGATCGTGCGTGCAAAGCCGAGCGCCGCGCCGATTCTCGGAACGTACAGGTCCGGGCTCGCGGACAGCAGAATCAGCACGCTGCCGGCGTCGCGGTGCCGGGCGAGACACTCGAGGGCTTCGCGGCGCAGCGCGCCGCGCGACATCAATGAACGGACATACTCCTCGGCCCAACGCTCCACCGCCTCGCGCCGCTCGCCGCCCATCACGATCCGGATCAGGCGGGATTTGAGCCGCCCGCGATCGTGGTGCCTGAGCAAATAATCGCCGAGTGCGAGCGGTGCGAGCCCGAGCCGCCACCAGTCGCGCGGCCGCCGTCGCGCGTAGCCGAGCAGAAACGGCATGAGCGTGTCGCGCCGGCTGAGCGTGCCATCGAGGTCGAAGAGGGCGACTGTCGGGCGATTCGTCAAGCCCGCAGTATAGCGAACTCACGCCGGCGAGCGCGCTGCAAGCCCCG
>JABEVI010000207.1 GCA_013044085.1 Steroidobacteraceae bacterium | reverse complement strand
GAACAGGACCTGACCCTCGACACGGTCGTCTCGCGCAGCCAGTACCGCTTCGTGCTGCGCGGCCCCGATCAGGCGGCGTTCGAGCGCTACGTGCCGCCGCTCATCGCGCGGCTGCGGCGCATCCCCTCGATCACCAATGTCGCGAGCGATTTGCACGACGACGGTCTCGGCGTCGACGTGGAACTGAACCGCCAGGTGGCGGCGCGCTACGGGATCACGCCGGCAACGGTCGACAATGCGCTCTACGACGCGCTCGGCCAGCGCATCGTCTCGACGATCTTCACGCAGTCGAACCAGTACCGCGTGATCCTCATCGCCCGGCACTCGAGCCTCCCGAGCATCCAGTCGCTCAATACGCTCTACCTGCCGACGCAGACCGCGAGCGGCGGCCAAGTGCCGCTCAGCGCCATCGCCCGCATCCGCGTCACCCGCGAGCCGCTGGTGATCAGCCACCTCGCGCAGTTCCCGGCGGTGACGGTGTCGTTCGATCTGGCCGCCGGCGCCTCGCTCAGCAGCGCGGTGGATGCGATCAACGCCGCCGAGCTGGCAACCAACCTGCCGCCCTCGATCACCAGCAACTTCCAGGGCGCCGCGCAGGCCTTCGAGCAGTCGCTCGCCAGCGAGGGCTTCCTGCTGATCGCGGCGCTCATCGCCGTGTACCTGGTGCTCGGCGTGCTCTACGAGAGCTACATCCACCCGCTCACGATCCTCTCGACGCTGCCCTCGGCCGGCATCGGCGCGTTGCTCGCGCTGATCCTCGCCGGCAAGGATCTGGACGTGATCGGCATCATCGGCATCGTGCTGTTGATCGGCATCGTGAAGAAGAACAGCATCATGATCGTCGACTTCGCCCTCGAGGAGGAACGCCAGCGCGGCAAGACGCCGCGTGAGGCGATCTTCGAGGCCTCGATGCTGCGGTTCCGGCCGATCCTGATGACCACCTTCGCGGCGATCCTCGGCGCCCTGCCGCTGCTCCTCGGCACCGGCACCGGCTCCGAGCTTCGCCGGCCGCTTGGCCTCGCGATCATCGGCGGCCTGGTTCTCAGCCAGGCGCTGACGCTGTTCACGACGCCGGTCATCTACCTGTTCTTCGACCGTCTGGCGCGCCGCGTGCGTCCGCGGCCGGCCCCCGCCGCGGCCGAGGATGCCGTGTGAACATCCCCGCGCTGTTCATCCGCCGCCCGGTCGCCACCACCTTGCTCGCGATCGCGATCGGCCTGTCCGGCGTACTCGCGTATTTTCATCTGCCGGTCGCGCCGCTGCCGAACGTCACCATGCCGGTGGTGGTCGTCGAGGCGCACATGGCCGGGGCGAGTCCGGCGACCATGGCCTCGACCGTCGCCGAGCCGCTCGAGCGGCGCCTGGCGACGATCGCCGGCGTCAACGAACTGACCTCGTACAACTCGATCGGCAGCGCGGTGGTGGTGGCGCAGTTCGACATCAAACGCAACATCAACGGCGCGGCGCGCGACGTGCAGGCGGCGATCCAGGCGGCTCGCGCGGATCTGCCGACGACCCTGCGCAGCAACCCCGCGTACCATGAGTACAACCCGGCCGAATCGCCGATCATCATCCTCGCCCTGACCTCGCCGACGCTCACACGGGCGCAGCTGTACGACACGGCCGACACCGTGATCCAGCAGCAATTGTCGCAAATCACCGGCGTCGGCCGGATCATGCTCGGCGGCAGCGCTCTGCCCTCGGTGCGCGTCGAACTCGAGCCGGACAAGCTGAACGCCTATGGCATCGGCCTCGAGGACGTGCGCGCGGCGATCGCCTCGGCGAACGCCGACAGCGCCAAGGGGTACATCGACCAGGGCAACCGCCGCTACGAGGTCGTCTCCAACGACAAGGTGAGCAAGGCGAAGGACTTCCGCAACATCGTGATCGCCTACCGCGGCGGCGCGCCGGTGCTGCTGCGCGACGTCGCCGACGTGATCGACTCGAACGAGAACATCCGCAACGCCGGGCTCTACGACAACCAACCGACGGTCGGCGTGATCGTCTTCCCGCTGCCGGGCGCGAACATCATCGACACGGTCGCGCAGATCAAGAAGCTCCTGCCGTCGGTCGAGGCGACACTGCCGCCGAGCATCCACGTGCACGTCGCGCTCGACCGCTCGCAGTCGGTCACCGCGGCGGTCGACGACACCGGCCGCACGCTGTTCCTCGCGGTGCTGCTCGTGATCGGCGTGGTGTATGTCTTCCTGCAGTCGCCGCGGGCGACCTTGATCCCGGCGGTCGCCCTGCCGCTGTCGATCGTCGGCTCCTTCGGGCCGATGTACCTGCTCGGCTACAGCATCGACAACCTGTCGCTGATGGCGCTCACCATCGCCACCGGCTTCGTGGTAGACGACGCGGTGGTGGTGCTGGAAAATGTCGTGCGCCACATCGAGGCCGGGGTGCCGCCGCACGAGGCGGCGCTGCGCGGCAGCGCCGAGGTGAGCTTCACGGTGATCTCGATGAGCCTGTCGTTGATCGCGGTGTTCATCCCGATCCTCCTGATGCCGGGCGTGGTCGGCATGCTGTTCCACGAATTCGCGGTGACGCTGTCGATCGCGATCCTGTTCTCGCTGCTGATCTCGCTGACGATCACCCCGACCATGTGCGCGTACGTGCTCGCGCGCCGCGAGAACCTTCATTCCACGGCGCGCTGGGCGGTGTGGGTCGAGCGCGCCTTCGAACGGGTCAAACGTGCCTACTCGAGCTCGCTCGCGGCGGTGCTCGACCATGCGCTGCTGGTCGGGGTGCTGCTGATCGCCATGGTCATCGCCAACGTCTGGCTGTTCAAGCGTCTGCCCTCGACGTTCTTCCCCGAGCAGGACGATGGCCTGCTGATGGGTCAGATCAAAGCCGATCAAAACATCTCGTTCCCGGCGATGGCGGTGAAGCTCAAACAACTGCAGGCCATCGTCCAGGCCGACCCGGCGGTCGCCTCGGTGATCGGCTTCACCGGCATGCGCTCGACGAACACCGCCAACGTCTACGTCGCCTTGAAGCCGCTCGCCGAACGGCACATCAGCGCGCAGCAGGTCGTGCAGCGGCTGCGACCGAAACTCGAGCGCGTCGCGGGCGCGCGCCTGTATCTGCAGGCCGTGCAGGATCTGCACGTCGGCGGCCGGCAGTCGGCGGCGGAATACCAGTACACGCTGACGAGCGGTGACACGGCCTCGCTCTATGCCTGGGTGCCGAAGCTCGTCGCGGCGCTGAAGAAGCACCCCGGGTCTCTGGTCGACGTCAACACCGACATGCAGCGCAACGGCCTCGAGACCTACGTGAAGATCGACCGGCAGACGGCGCGCCGCTTCGGCTTCGAGCCGAACCAGATCGACAACACCCTCTACGACGCCTTCGGCCAGCGCACCGTATCGACGATCTACAACCCGTTCAACCAGTACTTCGTCGTCATGGAGGCGGCGCCGAAGTACACGCGGTTCCCGCAGATGCTCGACCGCATCTACCTGAGCACGGCCGCCGGCAACCCGAGCGGCACCGCCCAGACCCAGGCCCCCGGCGGCACCGTGCACGGCGTGACACCGTACGCCGCGAT
>JABEVI010000206.1 GCA_013044085.1 Steroidobacteraceae bacterium | reverse complement strand
CCGTCGGCGCGGGTAGGCCCGCAGCAGCGCCCCCTCGGAATTGCCCACCTCGACGACCAGCACACCCTCGTCGGTGAGATGCTCGCGGGCGCCCGCGAGAATCCTGCGCACCGACGCCAGCCCGTTCGCGCCGGCCTCGAGACCGATCCGCGGCTCATGCCCATACTCCGGTGGCAGGCCCCGCAACTCCCTGGCGCCGACGTAGGGTGGGTTGCTGACGATGATATCGTATCGACGGCCCGCGACGGCGGAGAAATGATCCGATCGCAGCACCTCGACCCGACGTTCCAGGCTCAGCCGGCGTACGTTGCGGCGGCAAACCGCCAAGGCGTCGGTCGAGACGTCGAGTGCATCGACCCGGGCGCGGGGAAAGGCCCGGGCACAGGCGAGCGCAATGGCCCCCGATCCGGTGCCGACGTCGAGAATGCCTCGTACGCCCCGCGGATCGATCCACGGCGCGAAGCGCGCCACCACCAGTTCGGCGATCGGCGAGCGCGGCACCAGCACGCGCCGATCGACGTACAACTCGATGCCCGCGAAGAAGGCCCGGCGCGTCAGGTAGGCAAGCGGCAGGCGCTCCTCGATGCGCCGGCGCAGCAGCGCGCCGATGCGCCGGCGTACCGCCGGGGCGAGCGGCGCCGGATAGGCGCGGGCACCGCGCGCGTGCGCGATCCGCGCCGCAAAGAACACCAGTTCCGCCGCCTCGTCGCGCGCATTGTCGGTGCCGTGACCGAAATACACGCCGGCCTCATCGAGCGCCGTGGCGCACCGTTCGATCGCCTCGCCGACGGTTTCGGCCGACCGCCGCCGCGCTGATCTGTGCGATAATCTCTTCATGCCCTATCGATCCCGATGGTTGCCGGCGCGCAGCGCGCGATTCTAGCCTGATCGCGCGTCGACGAGACATGAGCGCCGGGGATGCGCCCAACGGATCCGCTTCGCCAGCCGGCTCGAGGGCCTTCGCCGGCCTGCAATATCTCCTGCCCAAGCGCGCGCTGTCGGCGCTGGTGCGCGCCGCGACCCGCGTGCGCATCGCCTGGTTCAAGAACGCGCTGATCGGCGCCTTTCTCAAGTTCTACCGCGTCGATCTCGCCGAGGCGGCCGAACCCGCCCCCCGCGCCTACGCGAGCTTCAACGACTTCTTCACACGCGCACTTCGTCCGGGAGCCCGGCCGATCGCGCCCGCTGCCGAGGCCGTCGCGAGTCCGGTCGACGGCCGCGTCAGTGAATGCGGCACGATCGACGGCGAGCGCCTCATCCAGGCGAAGGGACGCGATTATACGCTGCGCGAACTGCTCGCCGGCCGGCCCTGGGCGCGCCGCTTCGAGGGCGGCTCGTTCGCGACGATCTATCTTGCACCGCATGACTATCACCGCATCCACATGCCGCTCGACGGGCGGCTCGTCGAGACCGTGTTCGTCCCGGGCCGGCTGTTCAGCGTGAACGGCGCAACGGCACGGCACGTGCCGCGACTGTTCGCGCGCAATGAGCGCCTCTTGACCCTGTTCGACACCGCAGCCGGCTCCTTCGCGCTGATCATGGTCGGCGCGCTCAACGTCGCCAGCATGGCGACGGTGTGGAACGGCGAAATCGCGCCGCCCGGGAGGGGCGCGCCGACGCGCCTGCCGGACGTCGACATCGCCCTCGGCAAGGGTGGGGAACTCGGCCGCTTCAACATGGGCTCGACCGTGATCCTGCTGTTCGAAGCGGCCCGCGTCGAGTTCTCGCCGACCCTTGCCGCGGGGACGTGCGTACGTGTCGGCCAGGCGATCGGTCGGTGCATCGCATGACGGACGCCTGGCGCCCCGGTGCCGGGATCGCGGCGCTGCGTGCACGCGCCACGATGCTCGCCGCGGCCCGCTCGTTTTTCGCGACACGCGGCGTGCTCGAGGTGGAGACGCCGATCTTGAGCGCCGGCGGCACGACCGATCCGCAGATCGAATCGCTGAGCACCCGCGTGTGCGGCCTCGCCGGCCCGCTGTACCTCGGCACCTCGCCGGAATTCGCGATGAAACGCCTGCTCGCCGCCGGCAGCGGCGATGTTTACCAGATCTGCAAGGTGTTCCGCGACGAGGAACGCGGCCGTTGGCACAACCCGGAATTCACCATGGTCGAATGGTATCGGCTAGGTTTCGACGACGGGGCGCTGATGAGCGAGGTCGAAGATTTCGTCGGCCACCTGCTCGCGCCGCACCGGCGCCTGCCGGCCGCGGAGCGTTTGAGCTACGCGGCGGCGATCCGCCGGCATGCCGGCGTCGACGCGCACCGTGCCGGCCTCGAGGAACTGCGCCTCGCCGCCGCCGCACACGGCGTGCATTGCGACGCCGACCTCGACCGTGACGGCGCACTCGATCTGCTCATGGGGCTCGTCGTCGGCCCGCGTCTCGGCCGCGAGCGGCCAAGCTTCGTCTGCGACTATCCCGCCTCGCAGGCATCGCTCGCGCGCCTCAAGGCCGGCGAGCCGCCGGTCGCGGCGCGTTTCGAGTTCTACCTGGACGGCATCGAACTCGCCAATGGGTTTCACGAACTGTGCGCGGCGCAGGAACAGCGCGCGCGCTTCGAGGAGGACTTGCGCCGACGGCGAAGCCTGGGCCGCCCCGGGCCGGCGGCCGACGAGCACTTTCTCGCGGCGCTCGATTATGGCCTGCCGGACTGCGCCGGCGTCGCACTCGGCTTCGACCGGCTGGTGGCGCTCGCGCTCGGCGCCGATTCTCTGGCCGCGGCGATGGCCTTCCCGATCGACCGGGCTTGAGCGCCGCCGCTCAGTTCTTGCCGCGCGACAGATACTCGCCGGTGCGTGTGTCGATGCGGATGGTCTCGCCCTCGTTGATGAACAACGGCACGCGCACCGTCGCGCCGGTTTCGAGCTTCGCCGGCTTCGAACCGCCGGTCGCCGTATCGCCGCGCACACCCGGGTCGGTCTCGACGATCTTCAGCTCCATGTGCGGCGGCGGCATGACCTGCAGCGGCACGCCGTTCCAAAGCGTGATGATGCAGACCGTGCCATCCTTGAGCCACTGCGCCGCCTCGCCGACGGCCTCCTTGGACGCGGTCGTCTGCTCGAAGGTGTCCGGCACCATGAAATGGTAGAAATCCCCGTCGCTGTAGAGATATTGCATCTCCGTGTCGACCACGTCCGCCGCCTCGACCGTATCGCCGGACTTCCAGGTCCGCTCGATGGTGCGGCCGGTCTTCAGGTTGCGGACGCGGACCCGGTTGAATGCCTGCCCCTTGCCGGGTTTGACCATTTCGTTTTCGACGATCACGTAGGGGTCGCGATCGATCAGGATCTTCAGTCCGGCCTTGAATTCGTTCGTGCTGTAGTTAGCCATCGATTGCCTCGGGCATGCGGCCCGCAACGACGGGCTTTGATGAAGGCCGGGTATGATAGCCGCATCCGCGGCCCGCGGCCACCGGCCGATGCGGCGGTGCTAGACTCCTGGCAACGAACGTAAAGAGGAATATCGCCGGTGAACGACCACGAAGCCGTCCCGCTGATCGTGATGGCGCGCTCCCAGGACAACGTCGAGGCGATCAACAGCTGCCTGCGCAACGCCGGCCACCCGGTGCACTGCACCTGGCTGCCGGATGCGCGCGACCTGGGTGACGCCCTGACGCAGATCAATCCGCAGATGTTGATCGTATTCGCCGACGAACTCGGCACCGACCTCGCCACGGTCATGAGGGTGCGCACCGAGAGCGCGCCGGAGATGCCCGTGCTCATCGTGCGCGATCGCGTCGACGAGAAGATGATCGCCGAGGCGATGTCGCTCGGGGCCCGTGACGTCGTCACGCTGGAAAACCGCGACCGTCTGCAGGCGGTCGCAACCCGCGAGCTGCGCGCCTACAGCCTCGACAAGGCGCTCGACAAGACCCTGTCCTCGGCGCGCGAGTACCGCGAGCAGCTGCAGAACTTCCTCGATGGCTCCGCCGACGCGATCGCCAACACCAAGGAAGGCATCATCGTCGATGCGAACCGCGCCTGGGTCGAGCTGTTCGGCTACTCGGGCGAGGATGCGCTGGGCGGCACGCCGCTCATGGATCTGTTCGAGCAGGAGACGCACGTCGCGCTCAAAGGCGCGCTGGTCGCCTGCCTGCAGGGCAAATGGACGGACCATGCGCTGAAGGTTCAGGCGCTGCTGTCGGACGGCTCGACCCTGCCGCTCGAGATCACGCTGACCCGGTCGGACCTCGACAACGAGCCGACGATCCGACTGTGCATTCCGGCGCGCCAGAACAAGGAGCGCGGCATCGAGGGCCAGGTCGCCAGCGCCGTGCGCAACGACGCAACCACCGGCATGTTGCAACAGCGCTTCCTGACGGCGGCGATACGCGAACGAAGTGCCCAGCCGATCAAGGGCGGCGTGCGCGAAGTGGCGCTGATCAAGCCCGACCGTTTCCTCGAGATCCAGACCGCGATCGGCGTCCTCGAAAGCGAGGATTTCATCGCGCAGATCGCCGATCTGTTGCGCAGCCAGCTCACGCCGACGGACTTGTGTGGGCGTTTCGGCGGCAACGGGTTGCTCGTGCTGCTCGAGCGCGGCACCTCCCGCGACGTCGACACCTGGGCCGAGAACATCGTCAAGCGCGTCGGTGAGCACCTGTTCGCGATCGCCGAGCGCAGCCTTTCGGCGACCGTCACGGTTGGCCTCGGCTCGCTCGTGACGGCGAGCCCGGACATCGGCGCCGCGGTGACCGACGCCGCGGCCGGAGTGCGCCTAGGCCGCACCCGCGGCGGCAACCAGGCGTTCGCGGTCCGCAAGTCCGACACCGATACCCGCGTCCAGGCGTACGACAAGATCTGGGTCAAACACATCAAGTCGGCGTTGATGGAGAACCGTTTCCGGCTCGTCCAACAGCCGATAGCGAGCCTGCTCGGCGAGGACAAGGGAATGTTCGACGTGCTCGTGCGCATGCTCGACGAACAGGGCAACGAGGTGCTGCCGGCCGAATTCATCGCCGCCGCCGAGCGCAATGAACTCATGAAGAACATCGACCGCTGGGTCATCGGCGCATCGATGTCCTTCAGCGCCAACCGCAAGGCCGAGTGCATCTTCGTGCGTGTCTCCAAGGACACCTTGCTCGACAAGAGCGTCTCCTCGTGGCTGGAGACGCAGCTGCGTGCGATCCGCGTCGAGCCGCGGCGGATTTGTTTCCAGGTCTCGGAGGACATGGCGACGCAGTACATGCGCCAGACGATCGACCTCGCCCGCACGCTCGGCAAGCAGGGCTTTCGCTTCGCCATCGAACACTTCGGCACCGGCCGCGACCCGATGAAGCTGCTCGCCGACATCGACATGCACTTCATCAAGATCGACGGCTCCCTGATGCAAGGGCTCGCGACGAACCAGATCCAGCAGCAGCGCGTCAAGTCGCTCGCCGAGGCGGCGAAGCAGAAGCGCATCGAGACGATCGCCGAACGCGTCGAGGACGCGAACACGATGGCCGTCCTCTGGCAGCTGGGCATCGAATTCATCCAGGGATACTTCGTCAACGCCCCGGAAGAGGTGACGATGTCCGGCGAGCGCTAGCGCACCGGCCCGGCCTCAGGCCGGGCCGACTTCGAGCCGGTCGATCTGCTTGTAGGCGCGTGAGAAGCGTTGCCGGCGCCGGCCCTTGATGTCCTTGAACGCGGCGAGCTCGGCGTATTTCAACTTCATCGGTGCGCTGTTGCCGCTGTACACGGTCAGTTGTTCCCCGGGGGCGACGACCGCGATCGCGACCAGATACTCCTCGCGATCGGCCGATTTCCTGCCGGGAATCCCGAACAGGTTCTGCCCCTTGCCGGAGCTCATCTCCTCGATATCGGCGCAGGGCATCGCGAGAGCCTCGCCCTCGTCGTTGACGAGCACCGCGAGCGCCTCCTCGCTCGTGATCGGCTGCGCCGGCAGCACCCGGGCGTTGTCGGGGACCTTCAACACCGATTTGCCCTTGCGGTTGCGCGCGTACAGATCCGCAAGCTTCGCCCGGAACCCGTAGCCGGCGTCGCTCGCGAGCAGCCAGCGGTCCTCGGGCTCGCCGATCAGCACCGCCGCGAAGGTCGCCCCGTCCGGCGGGTCGACCGAGCCGGACAGGGGCTCGCCGTAGCCGCGGGCGGCCGGCAATTGATGCGCATCGAGACTGTAGGCGCGGCCGGTCGAGTCGATGAACACGGCCTGCTGCAGGTTGCGCCCGCGGGCGGCCGCCTGGAACTCGTCGCCGCTCTTGTAGGCGAGCGAGCGCGGATCGATCTCATGACCCTTGGCGGCGCGCACCCAGCCGAGCCGCGACAACACCACGGTCGCCGGCTCGCTCGCCAGCAGATCGGTGGCGGCGATCGCCTGCGCCGCGGCCCGCTCGACGATGCGCGTGCGCCGCGGATCGCCGTGCTCCTCGGCGTCGCCTTCGAGTTCCTCGCGGACGAGCTTCGCGAGCCGCGCAGCGCTCTTCAGGATCCGGTCGATGTCGTCGCGTTCCGTCGCGAGCTCGTCCTGCTCGGCCTTGATCTTCATCTCCTCGAGACGCGCCAGATGGCGCAGCTTCGTCTCGAGAATCGACTCCGCCTGGGTCTCGTCGAGCGCGAAACGTCGCATCAGGACCGGCTTCGGGTGCTCCTCGGAGCGTACGATGCGGATCACCTCGTCGAGGTTCAGGTAGGCGATCAGCAATCCGGCGAGGATGTGCAGTCGCGCATCGACCTTCTCGAGGCGGTGCGCGAGACGGCGCGTGACGGTCGCCTTGCGGAACTCCAGCCACTCGCCGAGCAGTTCCTTCAACCCCATCACCCGTGGGCGGCCGTCGAGGCCGATCACGTTCAGATTCACGCGGTAATTGCGCTCCAGATCGGTGGTCGCGAACAGATGCGCCATCAGCGCCTCGGCGTCCACCCGGTTCGACTTCGGCACGATGACCAGCCGGATCGGCTTTTCATGATCCGACTCGTCGCGCAGATCCTCGACCATCGGCAGCTTCTTGGCGCGCATCTGATTGGCGATCTGCTCGAGGACCTTGGCGCCGGACACCTGGAACGGCAGCGTGTCGACGACGATTTCGCCATTCTCCAGCGCGTAGGTCGCGCGCGCCTTGAAGCCGCCGCTGCCCGTCTCGTACATCTGTGCGAGTTCCGCGCGCGGCGTGACGATCTCGGCTCCGGTCGGCAGGTCCGGTCCCTTGACGTGGCTCATCAGCTTGCGCGTCGAGATTTCCGGATCTTCGAGCAGCGCGATGCAGGCTGCGGCGATCTCGCGCAGATTGTGCGGCGGTATGTCGGTCGCCATGCCGACCGCGATGCCGGAGCCGCCGTTCAACAGCAGATTCGGCACGCGGGCGGGCAGGATCGTCGGCTCCTCGAGCGAGCCGTCGAAGTTCGGCGTCCAGTCGACCGTGCCCGAGCCGAGCTCCTGAAGGAGGAGCGATGCGTAGCGCGTCAGCCTCGACTCGGTGTAGCGCATCGCGGCGAAGGACTTCGGATCGTCGGTCGAACCCCAGTTGCCCTGGCCGTCGACGATCGGATAACGGTAGGCGAAGTCCTGGGCCATGTGCACCATCGCCTCATAGCACGCCGAGTCGCCATGCGGATGGAACTTGCCGATCACGTCACCGACGGTGCGCGCGGATTTCTTGTGCTTGGCGCCGGCCGCGAGACCGAGTTCGCTCATCGCGTAGACGATGCGCCGCTGTACGGGTTTCAAGCCGTCGCCGACGTGCGGCAGCGCCCGATCGAGGATCACGTACATCGAATAATCGAGATACGCGTGCTCGGCGAAACTCTTAAGCGACTGCGATTCGACGCCCTCGAAGTTCAATTCCTGATCCTTCATAGCCGTGCGAGGTTCCCCTTGTTCTCGAGCCACCCGCGGCGATCACCCGCGCGCTTCTTGGCGAGCAGCATGTCGAGCATCGAGTCCGGACTGTCGCCCTCATCGATCGTCAACTGCACGAGCCGGCGGGTCGCCGGCGCCATCGTCGTCTCACGCAACTGCGGCGGGCTCATCTCGCCGAGACCCTTGAAGCGCGTCACAACCGGCTTCATGCGCGCGTTCTCCGCGGCGAGTCTCGCGAGGATCCGCTCGCGCTCGGCTTCATCGAGCGCGTACAGCACCTGTTTGCCGGCGTCGATCCGGAACAGCGGCGGCATGCACACGTGCACGTGGCCGGCGCCGACCATCGGCCGGAAGTGGCGCAGGAAAAGCGCGCACAGCAGGGTCGCGATGTGCTGGCCGTCGCTGTCGGCGTCGGCGAGGATGCACACCTTGTGGTAGCGCAGCCCCGAGAGGTCGGCGGCACCGGGTTCGACACCGATCGCGACGCTGATGTCGTGCACTTCCTGCGACTGCATCGCCTCGCGCGCATCCGCCTCCCAGGTGTTCAGGATCTTGCCGCGCAACGGCATGATCGCCTGTGTGACGCGATCGCGGGCCTGTTTGGCCGAGCCTCCGGCCGAGTCACCCTCGACCAGGAACAGCTCGCCGCGCTGCGGGTCCTGGCTGACGCAATCGGCGAGTTTGCCCGGCAGGGCGGGCCCCGCGACGATGCGCTTGCGCGCGATCTTCTGGCTGTCGCGCAGGCGCTGCTGCGCGTTCGCGATGCACAGCTGGGCGATCTCGCCGCCCTGGTCCGGGTGCTGGTTCAACCACAGGGCGAAGGCGCCCTGGATCACCCCCTGGACGAGGCCGGCGGACTCGCGTGAGGACAGTTTCTCCTTCGTCTGCCCCGCGAATTGCGGTTCGCGCATCTTCAGCGAGAGCACGAAACTCACGCCGTCCCAGACATCCTCGGGCGCGAGCTTGACACCGCGCGGCAGCAGATCACGGAATTCGCAGAACTCGCGCACCGCCTCACATGCGCCCGCCCGCAGACCGTTGACGTGCGTGCCGCCCTCGATCGTCGGAATCAGGTTCACGTAGCTCTCGGCGACCGACGTGCCGGCGTCGAGCACCCAGGCGAACGCCCATTCGAGCGCCCCGCCGTCGATATCGCGCTTGCCGTAGAACGTCTCGGCCGGCAGCCAGCGGCCCTGGCCGAGCTGCTCGGCGAGGTACTCGTGCAGGCCACCGGTATAGAACCACTCGTCCGTCTCGCCGCTCGCCTCGTTGTACAGGCTCACCCGCAGATTCGGACACAGCACCGCCTTGGCGCGCAGCACCTGTTTGAGCTTGGGCAGCGCGAACTTGTCGGTGTCGAAATACTGGCCGTCGGGCCAGAAGCGGATGGTCGTGCCGGTTCGCGACTTCGCGACCTCGCCGACCACCTCGAGTTTCGAGGTCGGGCGGCCGCCGGCGAAACTGATGTTGTATTCCTTGCCGCCCCGGCGCACCCAGCACTCCAGGTGCTTGGAGAGCGCGTTCACGACCGAGACGCCGACGCCATGCAGGCCGCCGGCGTGCTGATAGTTCTTGTCGTTGAACTTGCCGCCGGCGTGCAGCCTCGTCAGTATCAGCTCGACGCCGGTGATCTTCTCCTTCGGGTGGATATCCACGGGCATTCCGCGCCCGTCGTCCTCGACCTCGACCGACCCGTCCTTGTAGAGGCTCACGCGGATGTTGCGGCAATGACCCGCGAGCGCCTCGTCGACGCTGTTGTCGATGACTTCGTGCGCGAGATGATTCGGTCGGGTGGTGTCCGTGTACATGCCCGGGCGGCGGCGCACCGGGTCGAGCCCGCTCAACACTTCGATATCAGATGCCGTGTACGACGATGCCATCGGCTGCCCCTCGCTGATCGGCCGCGGAGTCTAGCACGCACGCCGCGCACACATCGGCTGGCGGCCGGTCCGCGGTTGCGCTATCGTTGTCGCCCTCATGGGAATAGCCAACGCGCACAATCTGCTCGAGACCGCCGGCGAACAGCCGCACCCCTACGGAATCGTCGTGCGGCTCAAGCCCGGCGATCCGTTCCGCAAGCTGCTCGGCGAGGACTGGGAGCGGACGCATTGGTTCGCGACGGCCGCCGAGCGCGACCGGGTGCGCGCGGACATGGCGCGCCGCCATGAGTACTCGCGCACGGGCGATGCGCCGGCGCTGAGCTTCGAGAAGGTCGAGAACCTGGCCGCGAGCCGCGGCATCTAAAGCCCGGCACGCTCAGAACGTGCGGCCGAGGAACAGATAGTAGGCGCTCGAACCCGTCGTGTCGTAGCCCCCGCCGACGTACAACGGCCCGAGGGGGGTGTCGAACCCGAGGAATAGCGACACATCCTTGCGGGCCGTACCCCAGTCGATCTGGCCGCGCCGCTGCCAGACGTTGCCGGCCTCGAACGACATGCCGAGGTAGGCTGGAAACTCGAGCATCCCGGCGCCGCCATGACCGATCTGGCGGAAGTATGCCGCGCGGCCGATCGCATAATTCGGGCCGGTCAGGGACTGCGCGGCGAGACCCGAGAGATTCAGGAAGCCGCCGAGCGTGTAGAAATCCTGCAGCGAGGTCGGCTGGATCGTGCCGCGCAGCGTCGTACCCGCGGAACTCCACAGCAGCAGCGTGTCGCGGCCGCGCGAGCGCGCCATCAGCCAGTTGGCGCTGAGCTGATCCGAGGGGGCCAGCGAGCCGAGGGCCGGACGCCTGGCGTCCCATTGCAGCGAATAGCGCTGCCCCGTGCGTGGAAAATCGACGCTGTCGAGCCGGTCGTAGCTCCACTTGAAGAACAGCTCGCCGTCGTTGAATTTTCGGTCCACGAGCGCAGGATCTCCGAAGCGCGGATGCGTGTTGCCGTTGACGCGGTGAATGCCGGCGCGCACTTCGCCCCAGTTGCCGAATTCGCGGCCGACATCGAGATCCGCCTCGGCCTCGCGCTCGCGAAAATCGGCGACCTCGACGTCGCGG
>JABEVI010000005.1 GCA_013044085.1 Steroidobacteraceae bacterium | reverse complement strand
TTCGCTCGAGAAACTCGGCGTCGAGGTCCTCCTTGGCAGCCGCGTGGAGGCGATTGACGCGAACGGGGTCGCGGTCAGCGGCAAACGGATCATCGCCAAGACGGTGCTCTGGGCGGCGGGGGTTACCGCCTCGCCGGCCGCGAAGTGGCTCGCGGCGGATGCCGACAACGCCGGCCGTCTCAAGGTGGGTCCCGACCTCGGGGTGGCGGGACTTCAGAACGTCTACGCGATCGGCGATACCGCCTCGAGCAATGCATGGAACGGCCAACCGGTACCGGGACTCGCGCCAGCGGCCAAACAGGCGGGTGCCTATGTGGCACGGGTCATCAAGGCCAAACTCTCGTCCCATCCGGCACCGGCGCCGTTCCGCTACCGTCATTTCGGCAGTTTGGCGACGATTGGACGAAAGGCCGCGGTCGCCGATTTCGGCGCCGTCAAGCTCTGGGGCGCACCCGCATGGTGGCTCTGGGGTTTCATTCACGTTGGATTTCTCGTCGGCGTGCGAAACCGTTTGACGACGATGGTCAATTGGTTCTGGTCGTACCTGACATTCCGCGGCGGCATCCGCCTGATCACAGGCTTGGATCGCTCGTAGCATGCAAGCCGCGATCCGTTTACGACGCCGATTGCGTCTTCAGACGATCGACTAGATGTTCGGCGGTGCGCAGCGCCCAGGCATAAATCGTCAACGACGGGTTAACACGGCTTGATCGCGGCAAGATGCTGCCGTCAACGACGTATAGCGACTTCATTCCATGGACGCAGCCCTCGGAATCGACCACCGATGTCGCCGCATCCCTGCCAGTCACGAGCGTTCCGCTCACGTGTGCGGTACCGGCGAGGCCGATACGTTGCGAGAATGCCAGCATCCCGGTGCGTACCAGTGCGGCGCGAAAGCTGCGAACCAGCTGCCGGTGTTCGTCCGCAGCCGCGGGCGTCCGCGCCGAATCGTAGTCGATGCACGGCAGACGCTGATCCGCCGCGGACCCCGCAATGACGCGGTTGTCCGGATGCGCGCCATCTTCGGTTTGCAGGAAGAACCCGTATGCACGACGGCCGATCAGGCGCGCCATGCCGCGGGGGACGACGCGCGGAATCAGCGTGCCGATCAGTTCACCGTCGAATCCCAGGGGCTGAACGCTGCTGTGCGGCAGGTCGGAGCTGCTGAAAATCCGCGTCTTGCGGATCACGTCCGTCATGCATCTGGTCGATATCCCGATCATTGCCGTGAGCAAGTGATACTTGAGGTTGCGCCCGATGTTGCCTGCACACGGCAAACGCCGGGACAAGTCCTCGGCGTCGACATAGCGTTGCAGCAGACGCGGCGAGTGCAGCGCACCGGCGGCCAGTATGACGGCACGGCCCTGCAGATCCGTTCCATCGTCGAGTCGCACGCCTTGTATATGCGTCGCGTCGTTCGGGGCGCCGAGCAGTTCGGTCACGACGTGACCGGTCCGGACGTTCAAATTATGCATGCCCAGGACGTGACTCAAGAAAGAGGTCTCGGCGTCGGACTTGAGACCCGCTACCGAGGCGAAGCCGTCGAAGTGCCGCGCCTCGGCGGGGATCGAAAGAATGTCCGCCGACAGGCCCATCGGCAGTGATTGATGGCTCCAGGACGGCGTGCGCCCGATGAGCCGATCGGCAATGCAGCGCAGATCCGGCTCCGCCTCGATGCTGCGAACCCGGAGCAAGCGCTCGGCTTCCGCGTAATAGGGCTGCATATCCGGGTAGCCGATCGGCCAGCCGAGGCACGAGTAGGCCGGCTCCGCGGAGAATTCTTGCACCGAATAACGCAGCAATGCCGCCCCATACCATTTGGTCTTGCCGCCCAGGTTGAAATATTCCTCCGGGATGAAGGTGCGGCCGTGATTGTCCATCCAGGGCTCGTGACTCTTGAACTCACCCTGGTGCACGACCCGGTTGAAATCGAGCGTGCTGCCATCCTTGGGCAGCGGCGCGCCCTTCTCGATCAATACGACACGCAGACCGGCCCGCGCGAGTTGATACGCGGCGGCAGCGCCACCGGCACCTGAACCTACAATCACGGCATCATAAGTCTGGGGGGAGCTCATCGCAGGACCTCGGAAGTACGGGAAACCAATTCGTCCGCCGCCGGCGGCGTGTAGCCACGGTGAATACAGCGCTGATCCGTCCGGTGCTGCAGTTTCGCGCAAGCAACCGCTTGGGGGCCGCGCCGATACGTATACCATGCCGCCGCGGCCTGCATGCCGAACACCGGGGCCAGGAAGTAAATCCACAGATCGCTCCAAAGCCAGGACGGCAATGCTGAGGCGAAGGAACGCGCCGGGTTCATGTGCGCCCCGGAACGCTTCCCCCACGGTGAACAAATGAGCGCAACGGCCGTCGCGCCCATGGCGAGACCCACCAGCGCGCGCTGCACAGACGCGCTCAGCATCATCGTGGCGAGCGGCGAGGCGGGAGGGCCCGAAGACCTTTGCGCCGCCGCATCAACCCCCCGTCTCGAATCCTGGATACAAGGTCATACCGCCATCGACGAACAGACTGATGCCGTGCACATAATCGGCGTAGTCGGACGCCAGCCACACCGCGGCACGGCCGATTTCCTCCGCCTCGCCGATGCGCTTGTAGGGAATCAGCCGCAGGAGGTCGTGATACGCGTCCGCGGTGCCCCAGGCCTCCATATTGATGGGCGTACGGATCGCTCCGGGACAGATGCTGTTGACGCGAATACGATACGGCGCGACCTCCTGGGCCAGACTCTTCATCATCAGCATGACGCCGCCCTTGGACGCGGCATAGTTGACGTGCCCAGCCCAGGGAATCACCTCATGCACGGAACTGATGCACAGGATCTTGCCGGCGGAACACGAGACTTGCGGCACGACGCCGCGCCGCTTGAACTCGCGCACCGCTTCGCGCGCACAGAGGAATTGCCCCGTCAAGTTCACGCCGATGACTTTGTTCCATTGGGCGAGCGTCAGATTCTCGAAGGCCGCGTCCGCTTGAAGACCGGCGTTGTTGGCCAGTAGATCGATCGTCCCGAAGGCTTCGATGGCCTTATTGAACATGGCCTGCACCTGAGCCTCGTCCGAGACGTCCGCGCGCAGCGCGAGCGCGCGTACGCCATGCGCACGTATCTCCGTCGCGACCTGCTCCGCGGTCTCCTCGCCCGATACGAAATTGACGATAACGTCCGCCCCAGCCTGCCCGAGCGCAAGCGCGATCGCCCGTCCAATGCCTGATCCGGCGCCCGTGACGAGGGCCTTCTGTCCCTGCAGCATGTGCTGCGGTGGGCACTGCGGCATGACGGGCGTCGGCAGATGGGCGGGGTGGTTCGGGATTTCCATTCGTAAGACTCCTCTCGACGGTCTTTCAATTCTTCGTGCGTTGCCGAGGCTGCAGGAGCTTTGCAACCAGTCCCGTCCACCCGGTCTGGTGGGATGCGCCGACGCCGCGGCCGGTATCGCCGTGAAAGTACTCGTAGAACAACACGTGGTCGCGAAAATGCACGTCGTCCCGCTGGCGGGGGTACTGCGAGAAGACCGGCCGCCTGCCGTGCGCATCCTTCAGGAAGATCCTGGTCAAGCGCGCCGCGATTTCTCGCGCCGCGTCATCGATCGACACAAAATTTCCCGATCCCGTCGGACATTCAATCTTGAAATCGTCACCGTAGTAATGATGGAACTTCTGCAACGATTCGATGAGCAGATAATTGACCGGGAACCAGATTGGGCCGCGCCAGTTCGAGTTTCCACCGAACAGGCCTGAATTAGATTCGCCGGGCAGATACTTCACGCTCAAATCCATGCCATCGATGCTAAAGACATAGGGGTGCGCCGCATGATGCTTGGAAATCGCCCGGATGCCGTAGTCGGACAGGAATTCGGTTTCGTCGAGCATGCGCGTGAGCAGCCGCTTCATGCGATGACCGCGCAGCAGCGACAAAAGGCGGCGATGGCCGCGACCCTCTTCGGTCCAATGCGACACCAAGGACGCGAGTTCGGGACGGTATTTCAAGAACCACTCCAGCCGGCGCTTGAACTGAGGCACCTTGTCGAGCAGTTCAGGCTCCAGGGTCTCAACCGCAAAGAGAGGGATCAAACCGACCATGGAGCGCACCTTGAGCGGCACCTTGGTGCCGTCGGGCAGGTGCAGCACGTCGTAGAAGAACTTATCCTCCTCGTCCCACAAGCCGATTCCGGATTCGCCGACATTGCTCATCGCCGCGGCGATGTGTAAAAAGTGCTCGAAGAATTTCGTCGCAACGTCCTCGTAGACCTCGTTGTGCTGTGCGAGCTCGAGGCTGATGCGCATCAGATTGAGGGAATACATCGCCATCCAGCTGGTGCCGTCGGCCTGATCAATGTGGCCGCCCGTGGGCAGCTGCGCGCTGCGGTCGAACACACCGATGTTGTCGAGACCCAGAAAACCGCCCTGAAAGACGTTGCGTCCTTCCGCATCTTTGCGGTTGACCCACCAAGTGAAGTTCAGCATCAGCTTGTGAAAGACCCGCTCGAGGAAGGCGAGATCGCCCTTACCTCCGCGGTGATTTCGGTCCATCTGATACACGCGCCAGGTCGCCCAGGCATGCACAGGCGGATTGACGTCACCAAAGGCCCATTCGTAGGCGGGAATCTGACCGTTCGGGTGCATGTACCACTCACGCGTCAGCAATAACAGCTGTTCCTTCGCGAATTCCGGGTCGATGAGCGCGAGCGACACAGTGTGAAAGGCGAGATCCCAGGCGGCATACCAGGGATACTCCCATTTGTCCGGCATCGAGATGATGTCGGCGTTGTTCAGGTGCATCCACTCCCGATTTCGGCCATATCGCCGTTCACCCGGCGGCGGGATCTGGGCTGGGTCGCCGTTGATCCACTCGGGTATGTCGAAGTAGAAGTACTGCTTGCTCCAGATCATGCCGGCAAGCGCCTGACGCTGGACAAGCCGTGCGTCCGCGTCGCTGATATCCCGCTGCAGCCCAGCGTAGAACTCGTCGGCATCGGCGGCACGCTGGTCTATGATGCGATCGAAGTCCGCGAGGGGCTCGCGCAGCGCTGTCCGCGACAGCCGCACCTGGACGCTGACCGTACCGTGCGCCGGCACGTCGAAGCGAAAATGCGCCGCCGCCTTCGTTCCCGCCGCCTCGACCGCGAGCGCCTCGGCCCGGCCGTCGATCAGGTACTCATGAAACGCGTCCTTGAACGGGCCCGCCCCCGGCGCGGTATAGAGCTTGCTCACGTTGGTCTCATTCTCGGTGAAGAGCCAACGTCCCGTCGCATCACCAGTGCTGCCCGCGTAGCCATGGTAGACGCCCAATTGCTCGTGCGTGGCGATGAGCGCACCGTTCTGTGCACGCAGACCGGGTTTTGGACTTTGTTGTTTCCAACTCCAAGTGTTGCGGAACACGAACTGGGGAAGGATGTGCAGCGGTGCGGCCGCGCCGCCGCGGTTATGGACGGTGATGAGCATCAACACATCGTCGATCTGGGCTTGAGCGTACTCGACGACGACATCGAAATAGCGGTCGTCGTCGAAGACACCGGTGTCGAGCAGTTCGTACTCCGCAGCCCCGCCGCCGCGGCGCCGGTTCTCGGCGACGAGGTCGGCATAGGGAAACGCTTCCTGCGGATACTTGTAGAGCATCTTCAGATAGGAATGCGTCGGCGTGGCATCCAGATAGTAGTAAAGCTCCTTGACGTCCTCGCCGTGATTGCCTTCACCATTGGTCAGCCCGAAAAGTCGCTCCTTCAGGATCGGGTCGCGCTCATTCCACAGCGCGAGCGACAGGCAGAGCGTCTGCTTGTCGTCCGAGAACCCCGCAATGCCGTCTTCGCCCCAGCGATAAGCGCGGCTGCGGGCGTGGTCGTGCGGGAAATATTCCCAGGCGTTGCCATGCGGGCTGTAATCCTCGCGCACCGTGCCCCATTGGCGTTCGCTCAAGTAGGGTCCCCACTTCTTCCAGCCGGGCGCGGCCGAAGCGCACTCGGCGAGACGTTTCTGTTCCATGGTCATCAGTTCATCCTTTCGCGGCGCCGCCGCGCGAAATCTCGTACCAAGCTCGCAGCACTTCGGCGACCCCCCAGGCTCGTGCGAAGCAGCCGCGAGGTGCAAATGGCGGATCCGCATCCATGATTTCGCTAACTTGACCCACGCAGGGCTCGGCGAGGTGCGCCGGCATGGACCGCAGCAGATCGAGTGCCGCGACAGCATCCTGGTGCGCGCGAAAGTGCGCGGTCGCAAGCGGTCCCATCAACCAGGTCCACACGGTGCCCTGGTGGTAGGCGGCATCACGCTCCACTGGACCGCCGCCGTAGCGGCCAACGTAGCGGCGGTTGCCGGTTGCGAGCGAGCTCAGGCCGACCGGAGTCCACAGCTCCGAAAGACACACGTCGAGCACGCGCCGCGCCTTCTCGCCGGTCAGGAGTGCATGCGGCAGGGACAGCGCGAAAATCTGATTGGACCGCAGGCTCGCGTCCCGTCGTCGCCCGGACAAGTCGGCATCACCCTCGGGGCCGTCGATGACGTCGTACAGGTACCCGCCGGCACCGAACCAGAAGGACGGTTCAAAGCTCGCGTGTATGCGACTCGCGAGCGCACCACAGTCGACCCGGTCCTGGGTATGATCCAAGTCCGCCGCCAAATCGCGCAGTATGGACACGGCGTTGAACCACAAGGCGTTGATTTCCACCGGCTTGCCGATGCGCGGCGTGACCACCCAATCGCCGACCTTGGCATCCATCCAGGTCAACTGCACGCCCGCCTCGCCGGCCTGCAGCAGCGCATCCGCCGGATCCATGCCGATCCCGAAGCGCGTGCCGCGGACGTGCCAATCCACCATGTCTTTGAGGGTCGGATAGATCTCCGCCGAGAAGCTGCGATCTCCGGACGGCCCGTCGCGAGGGTAAGTCCAGGCGGTGCAATCATGGTGTCACGACCCCAGTCGCTGAACCAAGGGTAGCCGGCGATGACGGTCTTGCCGAGCCGCTCTCCCGACGGATCGCGGCGTTCCACGATGAACTGTTCGGCCGCGAGCGCAAACCGGTCGATATGCGCGAATTCGACGGGCGATGCGCCGGCGCGAACCCGGTTGAATCGATCGGCGAGGTCTGCTTGGCGCCGGCATTCCACGACGAGCGCGTCGGCGGCCGGCATCAATTCGTGCGTCTCGGCGCTCAAGATCATGGACCGGGAGTCGCCGGGCTTAAGATCGATCTCGAAACTCGAGGGGCGCAGCAGATCCTCCGCCTCGTCGAGCCCCCGTGCACTTTCTTCCCGATGCTTGAAATTCCAGTAGGTGACCGGATTGATCCGCACCGGCGTGCGCGTGAACTGCACGTAGGTCGTGTTTTCGCCATGGTGCATCCACAACCTCTGTTCCAGGCGGGCCTCGGCGATGAGCCACGTCCAAACCGGCACGAGCCCCTCGAGGCGGAAGGACTCGAGGTGGCAATAGCCGAGCGGGGCGATCGTTCCGTCAAGGAATTCGTTGGTGGCGAGCTGCAGTCGCGAGTCCCCGTACCGGACCGTGACCTCAAGTTTCGCAACCAAGGCCACGCGCTCGACCGGCGGGCGCAGCGCGGCGAACAGCAGCCCGTGATAGCGCCGCGTGTTGACGAAGCTCACTGTACCGGCCGCGAAACCACCGATGCCATTGGTGAACAGCCACTCGCGGCACCGGGTCACATAGAAACCGCCCAGCGCGTCACGGTCTAATTCGATGGCGGCGGGAAGACGTCCCGGGTCACCTGCGAGTCCGTGACCGATCACCGTTCGTTCACCGCACGGCAATCCGTTCCGAGCCGTGCGTGCTGCTCTACCAGGGTTCATGCAGGCGGCACCTTCCGCGGCGCCTGCCGGACGTGCGCCGATCGACGCGAGCGTCTCAGCGACCCGCCCCGGCGTGCCCAGATCACTCCACCCACAGTCCGGCACGGCCAGTACTCGCAACCAAGGCTCCTGCCCTTCGAGGATATCACGTGAAAAGTCCAAGGTCGGCAGTTGCGGATAGAGCCGCCGCGCGGCGGTCGTTTCCTGGGTGTTGTCCCGGTCCCGCTCCACGATCGCTGCGACCCCCTCGACGAGTCCCGGATGTCGTTCCGCGTACAATCGTAACAACGCGCGCGCAGACGCGGCGATGATGAACATATTGTGCACCGCTCCTGCAGAGATCAGCAGGCGAGCCGCGTCGAATGTCGGCTTTTCGACGAATCGCCGTACCGGCGCCACGGAAAGCCCTTTCTGCATCGCCGGAACGATACATCCAAGTTCCGGGTCCGCATCGCGCGGAGCGCATCCGAGCAAATATGCGTGCCGACGGTCCTCGCCGGCGATGTGCAGCCACGGCAACAGCAGGCCCGCGGCGGTGCCCTTGTTGCTTGGTTGCACGATTACGTTCTGGGGTGGTAACGACTCCAACGGCGCCTGCCACCAGCGTGGATGCTGCTCCGCGACCACCGTCAGCACGCGCTGCCGCGGCGTCACCGCTTCGCCCGTCTCGATAGCCTCCACGAGCAGCGACGCGCCGCCACGCAGGGAACAGAATTGCTTGGGGACTCTCAGCCCCCCGGTCGTCGTCAGGCTGCCGAGGCGGGTCCCATCGCCGGCCGCCGGAATCAACGACCAGACCTTGCCGACGCTCATGGGGCACACGGGTCATCATCAAAGTAATTACAACATTGAAAGCCCTCACAGAGTCGGGTCCGACGGATCGCGATCGACGGACTTCATGAGGTCGGTCTCTGCATCAAGCCAGTCTTGCATCGGATCGCCTCCTTCGAAGCCGCGCGTGGCAGCGCGCAGATACGCGGCTTTTGCAATCAAGTTGTAACGTTCTTCGGGAGTCACCGGTGCATCGGCTTGGGCATTCCGATCGTCCGGCCAATCGGCATTGGATTTGTTCATGCCCGCCACCTTGGTTATAAAAATGATCGACTCACTGCATAGTACTGGCCGGTAAAGCGATCGGTTACACACAACGCAAAAGAATTTCGCCGCACGCCGATCAATGACGAATCGCTGCGCACGGGTCAGCCGCACTCGTTCGCATGCGAACCCCGCACGGCAGGGTCTTGGTGCATTTCCAACAGATCGGATATTTACGGTGATACACCGATCAACCTGACGTCCTCGATCCGCAACGCGCAGCACGACGGCGACATTCCGAGGGACCAAAGTAGATTCGACGTCTTTTGGAACTACTGAGAAATGCGTAAAGGAGTGACATTTTTCCCTCCTCTTGCGGTCCAAGTACTTCGGATGGTTACGTTCGAGGTAAGGATGAGGCACTCAGAGAAATTGAAGGAACTGGAACGGCGTCGTCGCCGTGGCGCAAGGTTACTCGCGGCCGGCGAGACCCAGGCCGAG
>JABEVI010000205.1 GCA_013044085.1 Steroidobacteraceae bacterium | reverse complement strand
GGCGCGCTGTGGCACCGGCGCAGGCCGCGGCTCGGCGCCGGTCTGATCGCCGCCGCCGCGGTTTCGCTCTGGCTGCTCTCGACCACGGTCGTCGCGCAACGGCTCGCGATGCTCGCCCAAAGGTATCCTGCGCTCGCGCCGGCGCGCTGCGCCGCGACCGGTGCCCGCGCGATCGTCATTCTCGGAGGCGGCGGACAGCGCGCGTATGCACCCGAGTACGGTGGGCCGGAAGCCGACGCCTACCTTCTCGAGAGGCTGGCCTATGGGGCCTGGCTCGAGCGCTGCAGCGCACTGCCGGTATTGGTCACGGGTTACCGTGGCGAGGCAACCGCGATGCGCGACACGCTGGAACGCAACTTTGCGATCACACCGCGCTGGGTGGACGACCAGGCATTCGACACCTTCGAGAATGCGAGGAACTCGGCGCGCATTCTGCGCGCGGCGGGAATACACCGAATACTCCTGGTGTCGAACGCCATGCATCTATGGCGCGCCGCCCACGAATTCACGGCCGCCGGCGTGCAGGTCGTGGCCGCGCCCGTGCACGTCCGGGCGCCGGCCGATTCTCGCCTGCCGGACTACCTACCGGGCGCGCATGCGCTGTTCACCTCGGCGCGGGCGTTGCACGAACTGATCGGCGAACGGGTGCGCGAGTTCTTTGCCTGGAGCGGCCTGCGGCGCCAGTGACGCGGCGCGGCCGGGGCGCGCCGCGGCGCGCCATTGACCGCATCTATCGTGCCGATAGGAAACCTTGTCTTCTGTGCATCATGTTCGGGGCGTAGACTAGCGCGCCTCGATGATCGAACTCGAAAAGGAGACTGACGATGCAACTGAAGGGCAGCAAGACTGAAAAGAATCTGAAGGACGCGTTCGCGGGCGAGTCCCAGGCGAACCGCCGTTACCTGTATTTCGCGGCCAAGGCCGACGTCGAGGGCTTAAACGACGTCTCCGCGGTGTTCCGTTCGACCGCCGAAGGCGAGACGGGCCATGCGCACGGGCACCTCGAATACCTCGAAGCGGTCGGCGATCCGGCGACCGGGCTGCCGATCGGCCCGACGAAGGACAACCTGAAGGCCGCGATTGCCGGCGAAACGCACGAGTACACGGACATGTACCCGGGCATGGCGAAGGCGGCGCGCGAGGAAGGCTTCAACGACATCGCGGACTGGTTCGAGACGCTCGCCAAGGCCGAGCGTTCCCACGCCAATCGCTTCACGAAGGCACTCGACTCGATCTGAGCCGACATCAGGTGCGACCGGTCCGGGTCTCAACCCGGACCGGTCAGCGCCGGGCCGGCGGACCTTCACACAGGCGTTCACGGAGCAACAGCTGATGAGCAGCGAGAATAGCGCGGGCGGCGCGCGCGAAGGCGGACTCGAGGCGCCGACGCGCCATCCGATCGACTGGAAGAACCCCGCCTACCTCGACGAGACGGCGCTGTTCACGGAACTCGAGCGAACCTTCGACATCTGTCATGGTTGCCGGCGCTGCTTCAATCTGTGCAATTCCTTCCCGACCTTGTTCGACGCGGTTGACGCCTCGCCGAGCGGCGAACTCGACGGCGTGCCGCAAAAGGTCTACTGGGAGGTCGTCGACCACTGCTACCTGTGCGACATGTGCTACATGACCAAGTGCCCCTACGTGCCGCCGCACCCCTGGGCGCTCGACTTCCCGCACCTCATGTTGCGCGCCAAAGCCTTGAAATTCGAGCGCGGCGAGACTTCGTTGCGCGACAAGATCCTCTCCTCGACCGACCAGGTCGGTTCGATCGCCGGCATTCCGGTGGTCGCCTCCATCGTCAATGCGGCCAATCGCTCAGCGCTCGGGCGCCGGGTGCTCGAGGCGACGCTCGGCGTGCATCGCGACGCGCCCGTACCCGAATACCACAGCGACACGTTCCGCAAACAGGATACACGGCGCACCAAGCCCGCACTCGAACCGGTCGCAACCGCGGACACCCGCGGCCGGGTCGCGCTGTTCACGACCTGCTATTGCAACCGCAACGAACCGCAGATCGATGCCGACCTCGCCGCCGTTTTCGAGCACAACGGCATCCCGGTGACGCTGATGCCATCGGAGAAATGCTGCGGCATGCCCAAACTCGAGCTCGGCGACCTGAAGTCGATCGAGCGCCTGAAGGACGAGAACATTGCGCAGATGCTGCGCGTGATCGACGCCGGCAACGACATCGTCGCCGCCATCCCGTCGTGCGTGTTGATGTTCAAACAGGAGCTGCCGCTCCTCTTTCCCGACGATGCGGGCGTGCGCAAGGTCCGCGAGCACATCTTCGACCCGTTCGAGTATCTGATGCTGCGCCACGCGGCCGGCCTGCTGCGCACCGACTTCAAGCGCGAGCTCGGCAAAGTGGCCTATCACGTGCCCTGTCATCTGCGGGTGCAGAACCTCGGATTGAAGACGCGCGATGTGTTGAAACTCGTGCCCGGCACGACGCTCGACATCATCGAGCGCTGCTCGGGTCATGACGGCACCTATGCGGTCAAGAAGGAATTCCACGACGTGTCGATGAAGATCGGCGCGCCGGTGATGCAGCGGGTCGAAAAATCGGCGGCTGCGTGGTATTCGAGCGATTGTCCGATGGCCGGCCACCAGATCGAGAACGGCATCGCGGGCGATGCGCCCCCGACCCACCCACTGACGCTGCTGCGCACCGCCTACCAGATCTAAGCGAGCCCCGAACGATGAACACACTCCCTGCCGGACACCTGAAGGCCGCCGACCTGATGAGCCTGGAGGCTTACGCGCGGGCGCGTGGCGAGTTCCGCGCTCGCGTGATGGCGCACAAGAACCTGCGCAACATTTCGGTCGGCCCGCACACGACCTGGTGCTTCGAGGACCGCCTGACGGTTCAATACCAGGTTCAGGAGATGTTGCGCGCCGAGCGCATCTTCGAGGCCGAGGCGATCGACGAGGAGCTTGCGAGCTACAACCCGCTGATCCCGGACGGCACGAACCTGAAGGCGACGCTGCTGATTGAATACACGGACCCCGAGGAGCGGCGCGAAGCGCTGACGCGCCTGAAAGGCCTCGAAGCGCGCTGCTGGGTCGGTGTCGGCCCGGAGCGCTTCTATGCGATCGCGGACGAGGACATGGAGCGGGAGAACGAGGAGAAAACCTCAGCCGTGCATTTTCTGCGTTTCGAACTGAGCGCCACAGCACGCGCGGCTCTGAAGAGCGGCTCGCCGATCGAACTCGGCATCGATCACGCCGCGTATCGACACACGGTCACGCCGGGCGTGCCGACGCGCCAATCGTTGGCTGCCGATCTCGCCTAGCCGCCTCTACCGCGCGCAATTCCTCGCTCGTCCGCCGGCTGCCGTCATGGCTCCAACCCGGCGGGCCGAAGAAGTATCCGAGCCGCTGCATCCAGCTCAGATTCTTGCGCATGAGGTCCCGGGCGATGCTCACGTACTCATGCAATGCGATGCGCACCGGGTTGAAGGTGCCTAGATTCTTGACGATGCCGTAGCGCACAGGCTCATCGGCCTGTTCCGGCACGAAGCTGCCGAAGGCGCGGTCCCAGATCATGAACACGCCGGCGTAGTTCGCGTCCAGATAGCGCGGATTGCTCGCATGATGCACGCGGTGATGCGAGGGTGTGTTCAGGAGCCACTCGAACCAGCGCGGCATGCGGTCGATCGATTCGGTGTGGATCCAGAACTGGTACAAGAGGTTCACGGTGAAGGCGAGCGCGATCACGGCGGGGTTGAAACCAATGAATGCGAGCGGCACGTTCAGCAGCGTCAGGCCGCTGAACTGCGAGGTCCAGCTCTGGCGCAGATTCGTCGACAGGTTGAAATGCTGGCTCGAATGATGCACGACGTGCGAGGCCCAGAACCAGCGTGAGCGGTGGCTGATCCGGTGCCACCAATAGTATCGACAGTCATCGAGCACGAACGCGAGCAGGAACGACCACCACGTGAAGGGCACGTCGAACAGGCGGTGCGTATAGGCGAAGGTCACGCCACCGAAATACAGCCAGCCGAGCATGCCCCAGAAGAAGATGCTGCCGACGCTCACGCCCACGTTCGCGAGCGTGTCCCGCAGTTCGTACTCGGCCTTGATGCGCGCCGCCGAGGCGAGCCACACCTCGATCGGGATGAGCAGCAGCAACAGCAACTGCACGGCCGTCGCCGCACGATAATAGACCGGATCAAGCATGACGGGTCTCCTGTCGAGGCGGCCTGGCCGCGGCACCCGTGAGCGCGCCGAGCCGCGCCCTCCAGGCCGCCAGGGCCTCGGCATCATCGAGGCATATGCGCGCGCGCGGCCAGGAAAAATCCGCAAACCGCAGCCTAAGACCCTGCCCGCCGTCGACGTCGACGGCCCTGACATCACCCGGCGCGAGCAGCCGCGCGTTCCAGCGCCGTCCACGCCTCTCGAGCAAGCCGACCGCGCCGCCACCGAGTTCGATCAGGGCGCCCCGCCCGTCCGCCGCCACGCTCACCTCGCCGTCCGCATCCGGGTAATGGATCCGAAAGTGCGCGATCGCCTCAGAGGCGCCGCCGAGGCAGACCTCATCGCGGCCACGCCTCGCGAGCAGCAGCGCGAGCAGCACGCCACCGAGCACCAGGTTCACCGCAATCGCAATCGCGAGGCTCGACATACGCCCCCATGTACCACACGGTGGCGCACCCGGCAATGTGCGCTAGAGCGTCCCGGCGTACCGAGTCAGATGCCAGGCGGTGGCGCCGAAGCGGCACTCGGCCGCGAGCAGCCGCTTGAAATAGTGGCTCACACCATACTCATCGGCGACCCCCATGCCGCCGTGCAGTTGCACCGCCTGTTGACCGACGAAGCGTGCGGCTTGGCCGACGATCACCTTGGCCGCGGACAGCGCGGCAGCACGCCCGGCCGGCTCCCCGGCCACGCACTGGGAGGCCGCCAGGTAAGTCATCGAACGCGCGAACTCGAGGTGCGTGGCCATTTCCGCCATCCGATGCTGCAGCGCCTGAAAGCGCGCGATCGGGACGCCGAACTGAACCCGCTCGCGCGTATAGTCGAGCGTCATTCGCATGAGCCGCTCGAGGGCGCCGAGCGTCTCGGCACACAGGGCGGCCAGGCCCTGATCGAGCACCGCCTGCAGATCGGCGCCGACCTCGGCACCCATGCGCGCGGATGAGGGCAACCTGAGCTGGTGCAAGCTGATGTCGGCGGCCCGCTGGCCGTCGACGGTCACATAGGGCTGCAACGCGACCCCGGCCGCGTCCGGCGGCACCGCGAACAGCGCCGTTTGCGCGCCGGTCGGTGCGTCGATGCGGGCGGTGACCAGCAACAGATCCGCCGCGGGCGCGTGGTAGACGACACTCTTGCAGCCGTCCAACACCCACTCCCCGCCATCAGCGACCGCCACCGTCCGCACCGCCGTCGCCACCGGTCCGCCGTCCCCTTCCTCATGGGCGAGGACCGCGATCGCCTCGCCGGCGGCGAGCCGCGGCAGCCACTGCAAGCGTTGCTCCGGCGAGCCGAGCCGCGCGATCGCCAGCGTGGCCAGGACGGCGCTCGACAGGAACGGTTCGACGACCAGCGCTTCACCGAGCACGAAGCATACCGCCAAGGTGCCGATCGGTCCGGCGTCCAGACCGCCGTGCTCCTCCGGAACGTTCAAGGCGAGCAACCCCAGACGGGCGAATTCGCTCCAAGTCGCGCGCGAATAGCCGTCCGCCGTGGCGGCCCTCTGGCGCGCGCCATCGCGGCCGTATTGGTCCGTCACGAGGCGGCGTGCGGCGTCCATCAACATGCCTTGCTCATCGCTGAATGAAAAATCCACCAGGTAGTCCTCAGGAGTCCAGGAGCATGTGCGCAATGATGTTTTTCTGAATCTCGTTCGAGCCGCCGAAGATGCTCAGCTTGCGCAGATTCAGATAGTTGGCGGTCAGGCCCGCCGCATGCACGGGGCCCGGCAGCGCCGGCGAGGCTGGCGCCTGCGCCGGCAGTTCGGCGAACGGCAGGGCGCGGATGCCGATCGTCTCGAGCAGCAGCTCGGAAATGGCCTGTTGGATCTGCGAGCCCCTGATCTTGAGGATGGAGGCATCGGGCGTCGGTGCGGTCTTCGAGGCTTCCTGAGAAATCATCCGCAAGTTGGTGATCTCGAGGGCCGTGAGTTCGATGTCGAGCTGCGCGACTCGCGCCCGAAACAGCGGATCCTCGATCATCGCCCGGCCACCCTGCGAGTGCACGGCTGCGACGCGCCGCAAGTGCGCCATGGCGCGTCGTGCGACGCCGACGCCGGCGATGCTGGTGCGTTCATGCTCGAGCAGGAACTTCGCATAGGTCCAGCCCTGGTTCTCCTCACCCACACGCTGGGCGACGGGAACACGCACGTTCTCGAACCAGATCTCGTTGACCTCCGGCGTGCCATCGAGCAGCTTGGTCGGCCGCACGCTGATGCCGGGTGAACGCATGTCGATCAGCAAGAACGAGATGCCGCGCTGCGGCTTCGCCGCGGCGTCGGTTCTGACCAGGCAGAACATCCAATCGGCGTGCTGGCCGAGCGTGTTCCACGCCTTCTGGCCATTGACGACGTAGTGTTCACCGTCGAGCACGGCGCGGGTCTTGAGCGAGGCCAAGTCCGAGCCGGCGCCGGGTTCCGAATATCCCTGGCACCACCAATGTTCGCCGCTCAAGATGCGCGGCAGGAAATATTGCTGCTGCGTCGGGTTGCCGAATTGCATCAATACCGGCCCCAGCATCTTCAGACCGAAGGGCAGCTGCGGTGGCGCGCCGGCGGTCGCACACTCGAGTTCGAACAGGTGTTGGCGCACTTTGCTGAGGCCAAGGCCGCCGAATCGCTCAGGCCACGCAACCGCGCCCCAGCCGTGGGCATAGAGCGTGCGCTGCCAGCGGCGGATGTCCTCCACCCCCGCCGGCAAACCCTCGAGCAGCCGCCCGCGCGTGTCAGCGGGCAGACTGGCGTCCAGGAAGCGCCGAACCTCGTCCCGCCACTGAAGATCCGCCGCCGAATAGTTCAAGTCCATCGGGATCCTTTTGGCCTCATGGCCTCGGTCATGACACTGAGCTCGCGGGTTCCGGTTCGCGGACTCTCATCGGGAGCTTGTCGAAGCGCTCGCGGGCGACCGCGATCTTCGACTGATGATGCTCGGCCCACTCGATCAGAGCCCCGAGAGGCGGCATCAGCGAGAAACCGAGCGGTGTGAGGCCATAGGCCACTGCGGGCGGCGTCGACGGGGTCACCTCGCGCCAGATCAGTCCATCGCGTTCCAGGTGACGCAGCGTCTCGGTGAGCATCCGGCGCGAGATGTCGGGTACGGCCCGCGCCAGCGCGTTGAAGCGCTGCGCACCTTGAGCCAGGGTCACGAGCAGCAGGGTCGACCACTTGTCGCCCAGGCGATCGAGCACATCGCGTACCGGGCAGGTCCTGCCGTCCGCGGGCGGCGGTAAGGGCAGATGCGCATCCAGATTCATACGGGTTCCCACCATGTAACTTAGAGCGAGCCTTGTACCCTCTTGCCACCACGGGCAAGGTTACGATAAAAGACTAGGCATGGGAACAGAACTTAGCCTTCTTGCCATATAAGCGCCATACCATGCGTCAGCCGACGATCTTCCTACCCCACGGCGGCGGTCCGTGCTTTTTCATGGACTGGGACCCGCCGGACGCCTGGGTGGGCTTGCGCCTGTTTCTCGAAGGCCTGCCCGCCACCTTACCCGAGCGGCCTCGCGCGCTGCTGGTGATCTCGGCCCATTGGGAAGCACCCACCTTCTGCGTGCAGCGCAACCCCGCTCCCGCCCTATTGTTCGATTACTACGGTTTTCCGCGCCACACCTACGCACTGACCTGGCCCGCGCCCGGCGATCCGGCGCTTGCCGATGAGGTGGCCGCGCGGCTCGGCAATGCGGGACTGCGCTGCGACATCGACGCACGGCGCGGCTTCGATCACGGTGTGTTCGTGCCGCTGAAAGTCGCCTTCGAAACCGCCGACATCCCCTGTGTGCAACTGAGCTTGCGCAGCGACCTGGATCCCACGGCGCACCTCGCCGCCGGTCGGGCGCTGCAGTCCTTGCGTGACCAGGGGGTCCTGATCATCGGTTCGGGCAACAGTTTCCACAACATGGCGGTGTTGATGCGCGGCCGACACGCCGCATCGACCCTCGCCGAGGGACTCGACTTCGACGGCTGGCTCACCGAGGCGGTCACGCACAGCGATCCCGAGGAACGCGATCGGCGGCTCGCCGCCTGGAATCGCGCGCCCGGCGCCCGCCATGCCGCGCCACGCGAGGAACACTTGATCCCGCTGCATTTGGTCGCCGGCGCGGCCGGCGCCGATCGCGGGGTAAAAATTTTCGAGGATCGCGCCATGGGCGCGGTCGAAAGCGCATTTCGTTTCGGCTGAATCCGGCCGGACGAGAGATTCTCACCCTAGCATCCTTAACCCAGCACAGGAGTTTGACATGACCCAGGGACACATCGCAGGCACCGCACCGCTCGCCATCGACGTCGAGGCGCAGAAGACCTATTATTGGTGCAGCTGCGGGCAATCGAAGAATCAACCCTTCTGCGACGGCAGCCACAAGGGCTCGACGTTCGAACCGCTTGCCTGGACCGCGACGAAGACCGAGCGCAAGTATTTTTGTGCGTGCAAACAAACACATACAGCGCCTTTCTGCGACGGAACTCACAAGAGCTTGACGCCTTGATTTGACGTGTTCTTCCTCCCGGCGCGCGAAATCCTCGGCGGAGAAGCCGAGGATTCGCTGAGGACTGGCGACCCTACATGCGACATCTGATTCAACGAATCTACGCCATCACGATCGAGTGGATCGTCAACGGCCTCATTCTGACCATGCTGGTCGCCTTGCTGTTCGCCTTTGCCGACGTCGTGAGCACGCTCGTGCACTTGATTCCGGCGCTGCCGAACGTCCACCTCGAGGACGTTCAATTCCGCGATCTGGTGGTCAGCGTCCTGAACGTCTTCGTGGTGATCGAGCTGTTCAGCACGTTCCTCGGCTACGTCAAGACACGCCACGTGCGCCTCTCGACGCTGATCGATGCGACCGCGGTGTTCATCATCCGCGACATGCTCATACAACTCTATCGCAAGAGCGTCTCGAACCAGGAACTGCTGGTGCTCGCCGCCCTGCTGCTCATCGTGGTGATCGCCCGTTCGATCACGGGGCGATTTTCGCCGGACACCGGTGGCGAGAATTCGCGCTCAGGCCCCTGAGCGCGCGCAGCCGCGCGAGCGCCCGCGCACGACGATTTCGATTTCATCGCCCGCATCAGCGCCTCCAGGATAGACATCTGCGTTGTATATCTAAAGGTCGGCGGACGACCCTGGCAAGGCGCAGGGCGCGGTTGGCGGTGGGGGTGGGATTCGAACCCACGGAAGGCGTTAACCTTCGGTAGTTTTCAAGACTACTGCCTTAAACCGCTCGGCCACCCCACCACGTGCTGCCTGCTCGTCGGCGCGCCGCATTTTACCCGACGGATGCGGTCGCGGCGCGCCGTGCCATGAATTCGTCGAGCCGCGCGCAAACCGCATCGACTTCGATCAGATCCATGACCCCGGGGCGTTCGATCTTGGTCCACCAGGCAATCTCGCCCGGGGAGCGGCCGAGAAAGCGCTGCGCGGCCTGCGGATAGCGATCCACGCACCATTGCCGGCTGAGATAGGGGCCGCTGCGCTGCGGATTGGTGGCGGCATACAGGCCGATGACCGGTGTGCCGACGGCGGTCGCCATGTGCACGGGACCGGTATCGGGCGCGAGCAGCACGGTCGCGCGCGCGAGCAAGGCGAGCATCTGCGGCAGGGTGTCGCGGCCGATCTGGTCGATGAGCGGCGTTTGAGCGGCGGCGCGGATCGTCGCGCCGAGCTCGCGTTCGAGCCGGCTCGGGCCGCCGCAGAGGATCACCCGCATGCCGTGCCGGCGCACGGCGTGATCGGCAACCGCGGCGTAACTTTCGGCGGCCCAATTTCGCAAGCGGTGGCTGGATGCCGCATTGACGATGAGCGTCGGTTGGGAATCGGGAATCAGCGCCTCGGCATACTGCATCGCTTCGGCGGGCAGCGGCAGATTCCACTCGAGCAGCCGCTCGCGATCGGCGATGCCCAGGGCGCCGGCGAACCCGAGAAAGCTGTCGAGCACGTGTTCGCGCTCGCGCGCCGGCACCCGCGCATTCGTGAACAGCCATTGAAGCTCGCGAGCGCGGGCCCGATCGAAGCCGAGTTTGACCGGCGCGCGCACCAGGGTGCTCAGCAGATTCGCGCGCAAGGACACCTGGATGTGCAGCAGCAGGTCGAAACGCCGCTGCGCGAGCAAGCGGCGCAGGCGCCACCACTCGGCGCGGAAGTGGCGCTTGTCGACGCTCAGGAACTCGACCTCGGGCAAGAGCCGCAGCAGCAGCTTCTCCTCGACCCGGCCGATGATCCACGTGATCCGGCACTCCGGCCAGGCGTGCTGCAGGGTGCGGATCAAGGGCACGACGTGGCAGGTGTCACCGATCGCCGAGAGGCGCAGCAGACACAAGCTGCGCGGCGCGGCAGCGACGATCCCGGCGGTCGAACGGGCGATGGCGGCGCCTCCTCAAATGTGCACAACAGGCGGGTTTCGGGCGAACTTTGCCGGTGCGGCCCGCTCTAATCAGCGAGCGGCCATTATGTCACGGTCGGGCGCCGGCCCGCGCACGGCGAGGGCCGCAATGATAGAATCAGCGGGCTTTCGAGTCCTGGCCAAGGAGCAAAGAGGATCATGAATCAATTTCCGATGAACAACGCGGCCTACCCCGGCGCCGCGATGGACAGCCGAAGCCTGTTCATTTCGCGTGTCTACACGCACGTGGTCGGTGGAATATTGGGATTCGTGCTCGTCGAGATGGCATTGTTCGAATCCGGCCTCGCAGGATCCGTGGCGCGCTACATGTTCGGCCTGCCCTGGATGCTGATCCTCGGCGCCTTCATGGTCACCGGCTGGCTCGCGACCCGCACCGCCCAGTCGAGCGCCTCGATCGGCATGCAATACTTCTCCTACGCCGTGTACGTGGTCGCCGAAGCCCTGATCTTCGTGCCGCTCCTCTATATCGCGAATGCGAAGGCGCCGGGCACGATCCAGAGCGCGACGCTGATCACCGCGCTCGGCGCCGGCGGTCTGATGTTCGTCGCCCACCGGACACGCAAGGACTTCTCATTCCTGCGCGCGATCCTGTTGTGGGGCGGCGTGCTCGCGCTGGTCGCGATCATCGGCGGCGCGATCTTCGGCTTCCAGCTCGGCACGTGGTTCTCGGTGGCGATGATCGGCTTCGCCGGCGCGGCGGTGTTGTATGACACCTCGAACATCATCCACGCCTACCCGGAGGACCGGTATGTGTCGGCGGCGATGCAGCTGTTCGCGTCGATCGCGCTGATGTTCTGGTACGTGCTGCGCCTGACGATGGGCGGCAGCCGCCGCTGATCAACCCAGGCGTTCGATCCCACCGAGGTAGGGCCTGAGAACGGACGGAATCACGACGCCACCGTCCGCTTCCTGGTAATTCTCGAGGATCGCGACCAGCGCGCGGCCCACCGCCACGCCGGAACCATTCAAGGTGTGCACCAGTTCCGGCTTGTCGGTGGCCGGGTTGCGCCAGCGGGCCTGCATGCGCCGCGCCTGAAATGCCTCGCAGTTGCTGCACGAGCTGATTTCCCGGTAACGACCCTGGCTCGGCAGCCAGACTTCCAGGTCGTAGGTCTTCGCGCTCGAGAAGCCGACATCGCCCGCGCACAGCGCCAATACCCGGTACGGAAGCTCCAGGGCCCGCAGCACCGCCTCCGCATGACCGGTCAGTTCCTCGAGCGCATCATAGGATCGATCCGGAGTGACGATCTGGACCAGTTCGACCTTGTCGAATTGGTGCTGGCGGATCATGCCGCGGGTATCCTTGCCGGCGGCGCCCGCTTCGGAACGGAAGCACGGCGTATGCGCGACGTAGCGCAGGGGGAGTTCCTCGGGCCGCAGAATTTGGTCGCGCACGAGATTCGTCACCGGCACCTCGGCGGTCGGAATCAGGTAGAACCCGGGATCGCCACGAACCGCGAACAGGTCCTGTTCGAATTTCGGCAGCTGGCCGGTGCCGGTCAGCGCGGTGGCGTGCACGAGGTACGGGACATAGGCCTCGCGATAGCCGTGCTGCTGCGTGTGCAGATCGAGCATGAATTGCACGAGCGCGCGGTGGAGCCTTGCGAGCGATCCGGTCATGACGACGAAGCGCGCGCCGGCGATGCGCCCCGCGGATTCGAAGTCCATGCCGAAGCGCTGACCCACCGCGACGTGGTCCTGGGGCGTGAATTCGAAGGTATGCGGCTCACCCCACCGGCGCAGCTCGAGGTTGGCGTTCTCATCGCGCCCCTCCGGCACGCTTGCATGCAGCAGGTTCGGCAAGCCTAGCTGCAGCGCAGCGAGCTCCGCCTGAAGCCCTTCGAGCTGCCCGTCGATCGCCTTCAGCTGCGCACCGAGCGCCTCGCCGGTCGCGAGCAAGGACGCGCTGTCGACGCCTTTCGCCTTCGCCGCGCCAATCGCCTTCGCGGTCGCATTGCGCTCGGCGCGCAGCCGATCCGCTTCGATTTGCGCCGCCTTGCGCCGCTCCTCGATGCTCGAGAAATGGGCGACGTCGAACACGAAGCCACGGCGGGCGAGCTGGGTGGCGACACTCGCCGGGTCATTGCGCAGGAGCTTGGGGTCGAGCACGATCGGTTCCTCTGAACGGTGAAATGGGATTCCGGTGCCGCCATTGTAGGCGATGCCGGCGCGCGTTCATCCGCCGCGACTGCGCCGCGCCTGCAGAGCCTCGCCGATCTTGATCTCGAGGCCGCGCGGCGCCGGCGCATAGTAGCGCCGATCCGGCATCGACTCCGGCAGGTAGCGCTCGCCGGCGGCGTACGCGTCCGGCTCATCGTGCGCATAGCGATAGCCCTTGCCGTGGCCGAGTTCCTTCATCAGCCGCGTCGGCGCATTACGCAGGTGCAAGGGAACCTCGAGCGAACCGAAGCTCTTCGCATCCTCGGCCGCCTCCTGGTAGGCGACGTAGACCGCATTGCTCTTCGCCGCACAGGCCATGAAGACGATCGCCTGGGCGATCGCCAGCTCCCCCTCCGGGCTGCCGAGCCGCTCGTAGACCGCGCACGCCTCGAGCGCGAGGGTGAGCGCGCGCGGATCCGCGTTGCCGATGTCCTCGCTCGCCATTCTCAACGCCCGGCGCGCGACGTAGAGCGGGTCGCAGCCGCCGGCGAGCATCCGGCAAAGCCAGTACAGCGCCGCGTCCGGATCGCTGCCACGCACCGCCTTGTGCAAGGCCGAGATCTGGTCGTAGAAATTCTCGCCGCCCTTGTCGAAGCGCAGGTAATGGGTGCCGATCACCGCCCGGGTCGACTCGAGCGAGAGCACCCGGCTGCCATCCTCGATGTCGGCCAGATCGGCGGCGGTCTCCAACAGATTCAGCATCCGGCGCGCATCGCCGTCGGCCGCCGCGAGCAGCAACTCGCGCGCGGCCGGTTCGATCGAGACACGCAGGGCGCCGAGGCCGCGCTCCGGGTCGGCTAGCGCCCGGTCGAGCAGCGCGCCCAGATCGCCCGCATCGAGCGATTTGAGGACATAGACACGCGCCCGCGACAGCAGCGCGTTGTTGACCTCGAAGGAGGGATTCTCGGTGGTGGCACCGATGAAGATCAGGGTGCCGTCCTCGACGTAAGGCAGAAACGAATCCTGCTGCGCCTTGTTGAAGCGATGCACCTCGTCGAGAAACAACACGGTGTCGCGCGTGCCACGCAGGGCGCGCGCCCGCTCGACCGTGGCGCGTATCTCCTTGATGCCGGCGAGCACGGCGGAGAGCGCGATGAACTCCGCGTCGGCCGCGCTCGCCACCAGACGCGCGAGGGTCGTCTTGCCGGTCCCGGGAGGACCCCAGAGGATCATCGAGTGCGGTCTACCGGCCTCGAGCGCGCGCCGCAGCGGCGCGCCGGCGCCGAGCAAATGACGCTGGCCGACGGTTTCGTCGAGGTTGCGGGGCCGGAGGCGGTCGGCGAGCGGCCGATAGCCGCCGCCGACGGGTGTGTTCACGGCTTGACGCGTCCGATCACGTCGACGCCGGGCGGCGGCGTGAATACGAACAACGAGGCGGCCAGCGGCAGGTTGCGCTTCGCATTCGAGAAGGTGAGCCGGGTCACCTGGTCGAGCTTGTCGGCGAACAGCATGCGCACCAGCTCGCCGTGCGAGAAGGCGATCCGAATCGCCTGGAAGTCGCTGGTCGGATGCTTCGGGATCAGCTGGTACCAGTCGTAGCCGTCGCGGCTCTTCGGCAAGGTGGTGATGTCGAACTGGCTGCTGACCGGCGCGCCGCCGGCGAGCAGCACGGCCGGCGTGCTCGCGAGCGTCGAATCCAGATCGCGGACGTTCGCCTGTTCGAGGTCCTCGTCGTAGAACCACAGCATCTTGCCATCGGCGAGCACGAGCTGCTTGGAGGGCTTCAAGTAATCCCAGCGAAACTTGCCGGGGCGCTCCAGATACAGGTGTCCGGAGGCGCTGCGCAGCACCTTGCCGTTCGCATCGTCGATTTCCTGCGTGAAGTCGGCCGACCAGGTCTTGAGGCCCGAGAGGTAATGCTGCACGCGTGCAGTCGCACTGGCGCTGGTCGCCTGCGACTGCGCCTGTACGGGCTGCTGAAACAAAAACGCACAAGCCGCGATCCCGGCCAGGCGAAGAAACTTGGACATCGACTCACTCCTCGGGCGGCGGCGCGCCGAATATCTCTCGATTGCCGTTCGATTGCAGGGGACCGACCAAACCCGCGGCCTCCATGGCTTCAACGAGCCTTGCCGCGCGGTTGTAGCCGATCTTCAGGCGACGTTGGACGCCGGATATGGATGCTTTGCGCGTCTCGGTGACGATCCGCACCGCCTCATCGTACAGTGGATCGTGTTCGGCGTCCGCAGCACTCTCACCGGCCTCATCCTCATCTGACGGAAATCCCGGGATGGGGTTCCGCGGACCCTCGAGAATTTCGTCGATATAGATCGGCGGCGCGGCGGCCTTCAGACCGCCGACGACCCGGTGGACTTCCTGGTCCGAGACGAAGGCGCCGTGCACCCGTGTCGGAATCGCGGTGCCCGGCGGCAGAAAAAGCATGTCGCCGTGCCCGAGCAGCGACTCCGCCCCGCTCTGGTCGAGGATCGTGCGGCTGTCGACCTTCGCCGACACCTGGAAGGCGATGCGCGAGGGGATGTTGGCCTTGATCAAGCCGGTGATCACGTCGACCGAGGGGCGCTGCGTCGCGAGGATCAAATGGATGCCGGATGCGCGTGCCTTCTGTGCGAGCCGCGCGATCAATTCCTCGACCTTCTTGCCGACGATCATCATCAGGTCGGCCAGCTCGTCGATGACGACGACGATGAACGGCAAGGTGCCGAGGTCCGGCACGTCTTCGGCGACGACCCCGGGGACGCCCTGCGCCACCTTCTGCATCCGGATCGGATCCTTGATCGGCTTGCCGGCGTCGGCGGCATCCTTGACCTTGCGGTTGAAGCCGCCGATGTTGCGCACGCCGAGCGCCGACATCAACTGGTAGCGCCGCTCCATTTCCGCGACACACCAGCGCAGCGCATTGGCCGCCTGTTTCATGTCCGTCACGACCGGCGCGAGAAGATGTGCGATGCCCTCGTACACCGACAGCTCCAGCATCTTCGGATCGATCATGATCATGCGCACGTGCTCGGGGGTCGCCTTGTACACGAGGCTCAAGATCATCGCGTTGATGCCCACCGACTTGCCCGAACCGGTCGTGCCGGCGATCAACAGATGCGGCATGCGGGCCAGATCCGCGACCACCGGCGCACCGCCGATGTCCTTGCCGAGCGCAAGCGCAAGCGGCGAGGCCAGATCGTCATAGGCCTTGGATTTGATGATCTCGCCGAGCGTGACGACCTCGCGCTTCTCGTTCGGGATCTCGAGGCCGACCACCGACTTGCCCGGTATCACCTCGACGACCCTGACGCTGATCGAGGACAGCGCCCGTGCGAGATCCTTGGCAAGATTGCTGATCTGGCTGACCTTGACGCCGGGCGCGGGGCGCAGCTCGAAGCGCGTGACGACCGGCCCCGGCTGCACCGCGACGACCTCGGCGTCGACGCCGAAATCCTTGAGCTTCAGCTCGACGAGTCGCGACATCGCCTCGAGCGCTTCCTCAGAGTACGAGGGCTCGCGTACCCCCGGCTCATCGAGCAGGGCCAGCGCGGGCAGTTCGCTCGATTTCGGCGCATCGAACAGCGGCACCTGACGCTCGCGCTCGACGCGCTCGGAGCGCGGCGCGGGCGGCATCGGCGGCTCGATGCGCGGCGCCACCCTCGGCGCGGCCTTCTTTTGCTCCTCGCGGACCACGTCCTGGCGGGCGTGCTTGCGCTGCTGCCCGCTCGCGATCTGCCGCCTGCGCGCCAGCCATTCGCGAATCCATTCGATCGAGCGCAAGGTCGCCGCACCGAGCTGGTCCATGATCGTGAACCACGAGACCCCGAGGAACAACGCAACGCCGGCGAACCACAAGCCGAGCAGCAGGAGCGTCGCGCCGAGCGGTTGCAGGCCGCGCGCGCTTCCGGTGCCGACGAACTCGCCGAGGACACCGCCTGCGCTGTTCGGCAGCCCCGCGCCGCTGAAGTGCAGGGAGGCGAGTCCGCAGCTCGTCAACAGGGTCAATGCGAAGCCGCCGGCGCGCAACGCCGTGTTCACGCGCGAGCGGCCGGCGCCGGGCGCGGCGTTGGCGTGCACCAGCCAACCGGCATAGCCGAGCATGAACGGGAACAGATACGACGGGCGTCCGAACAGGAACAGGAAAAAGCCGGACAACCAGGCGCCGACGGGCCCGATCCAGTTGCCGACCGGGCCCGGTCCGCCGGTGTCGACGAAACCCGGGTCGAGCCGATGGTACGACCAGAGCGCGAGCAACAGGATCAAACCCAGTGCGCCGAGCACCCATAGCGTACCCTCGCGCAAAGCGCGCGCCACCGCCGCCGACAAGGCGGGTTTCCCGGCTTCGAGGTCCTTGATGATCGTTTACCTAACTATTTGAACAACATAGAATATTGACCGATCCAATGCAACCGATACGGAAAATTGTACATGAGCGAAGTCATCCATAGCCGTTTGATCATCCTCGGATCCGGGCCCGCCGGTTATACGGCCGCCGTTTACGCGGCACGCGCCAACCGCAGCCCGCTGTTGATCACCGGTCTCGAACAGGGTGGCCAGCTGATGACCACGACCGACGTCGACAACTGGCCCGGAGACGTCGAGGGTTTGCAGGGGCCGGCGCTGATGGAGCGCATGCGCCGTCATGCCGAACGCTTCTCGACCCGGATCCTCACCGACCAGGTGAACCGCGTCGATCTGCGGCGCCGACCGTTCGAACTGCGCGGTGATTCGGGCGTTTACACCTGCGAGGCGCTGATCATCGCCACCGGCGCCTCCGCGCAATATCTCGGCCTGCCCTCCGAGGAACGCTATCGCGGTCAGGGCGTGTCGGCCTGTGCGACCTGCGATGGCTTTTTCTACCGGGGCAAGCGCGTCGCCGTGATCGGCGGCGGCAACACGGCGGTCGAGGAAGCCTTGTACCTGGCGAACATCGCCGAGCACGTGACGCTCGTGCACCGGCGCGATAGCTTGCGCGCGGAGCGCATCCTGCAGGATCGTCTGTTCGAGCTCGAACGCGCCGGCAAGGCCACCATCCTCTGGAACCACCAGGTCGGCGAGATCCTCGGCGATGCGAACGGCGTCACCGGGGTTCGGCTGCACACGAGCGACGGCGCCGAGAGCCGTGAACTTGGCGTGCACGGCGTGTTCATCGCGGTCGGTCACCGGCCCAACACCCAGTTGTTCGAGGGTCAGATCGAGATGCGCGGCGGTTACATCGTCGTCAAGGGCGGCAGCGCCGGCGATGCGACCGCGACCAGCGTCGCCGGCGTATTCGCCGCCGGCGACGTCGCCGACCATGTCTACCGCCAGGCCGTGACCTCGGCCGGCACCGGTTGCATGGCGGCGCTCGATGCCGACCGTTACCTCGAACAATCCGCCGCTCGGCCGTGAATCCCGGCGCCGCGCCGCATCGCACGCGCATCCTGCGCGGCATCGGCGAGATCGACGCGGCCTCGTGGGACGCGCTCGCCGGCACCGCCGAGCCGTTCCTGCGGCACGAATTCCTGGCCGCGCTCGAAGAGACCGGCTGCGTCACTCACCGCCACGGCTGGGCGCCGCGCCACCTGGTCATCGACGATGGCGGCGGGCGTATGCTCGGCGCCATGCCGCTTTATTTGAAGGCGCATTCACGCGGCGAATTCGTCTTCGATTTCGCCTGGGCTAACGCCTATCAGGAACACGGTCTCGATTACTATCCGAAGCTCGTCACGGCGATACCATTCACGCCGGTGAGCGGCTCGCGCCTGCTGACGGCCCCCTCGGTCGAGGCGGCGGCGGTGCGCGGCGAACTGATCCGCGCCGCGCGCGAATACGCCCACGGCGAAGGCTTGTCCTCCTGGCACGTGTTGTTCCCGCCGGAGGAGCAGGCCGCGCAGCTGCGGGCCGCCGGACTGATCCTGCGGCGCGATTGCCAGTTCCACTGGCACAACCGCGGCTACGACTCCTTCGACGCCTTCCTCGCCACCTTCACCGCGGAGAAGCGCAAAAAGGCGAAGCGCGAGCGGCGCCGCGTCGCCGAGGCCGGGATCACGTTCCAGACGCTGTTCGGCGGCGAGATCGACGCGCCCCTGTGGGAGCGTCTATACGCGTTCTATGCCGACACCTTTCACCGGCACGGACACGAACCGTACTTGAATCTCGCCTTCTTCCGGCGCATCGGCACCGCGCTCCCGCAGAGCCTGATGGTGAAGGTCGCGCGGCTCGGCGCTGAGCCGATCGCGGTCGCGATCTTCTTCATCGGTGCCGACACGCTCTATGGCCGCTACTGGGGCGCCGGCGGCGACTATCACAGCCTGCATTTCGAAACCTGTTACTACCAAGGGATCGATTTTTGCATCGAGCGGGGCCTCGCACGCTTCGAGCCGGGCACACAGGGCGAGCACAAGGTGCCGCGCGGCTTCGTGCCGGCGGCCACCACGTCGGCACACCATATCGAGGATAGGCGCTTCGCGGCCGCGATCCGCGATTTCGCGGCCCGTGAGGCTCGCAGCGTGGATCAATACATGGCCGCGGTCGGCGAACACGTTCCTTACCATAGAGACCCGGAGGCGTTGCAGCTCTGACTAGGCTCCCCTGGATCGGCGAACACGGCGACGCGGACGCCTTCCCGCCCGTCGAGGCGGCGCTGCGCGAGCCGCCCGGCCTGCTCGCGGCCGGCGGCGACCTGAGCACACAGCGTCTCCTGAACGCCTACCAACGCGGCATCTTCCCCTGGTACTCGGACGGGCAGCCGATCCTGTGGTGGTCGCCGGACCCGAGAATGGTGTTGTTCCCCGAGGAGTTCAGGTGCTCGCGCAGCCTCGCGAAGACGCTGCGCAGCGGCCGCTTCGAGACCTGCCTCGATGCGGATTTCGCCGCGACGATCCGCGCCTGTGCGGCGCCGCGACGTTCGGGCCCGCAGACCTGGTTGAACCCGGCAATGATCGGCGCCTATGAGCAGCTGCACGCGGCCGGCCATGCCCATTCGATCGAGACGAGGCGCTCGGGCGTGCTGGTCGGCGGCGTCTACGGCCTGCAGCTCGGCGGGGTGTTCTTCGGCGAGTCGATGTTCAGCCGGGTGGCCGACGCCTCCAAAGTGGCCCTCGCGCGACTTGTCGCCGAATGCCGCCGTCGGGCCATCACCCTGATCGACTGCCAGGTGGCGAGCGCGCACCTCGAGAGCCTCGGTGCACGTGAAATCCCCCGCCGACGCTTCATCGCGTTGCTCGCCGAACACGCCCGGCTCTCGCCCACCGGGCCCTGGGTTGGAGCGCCGGAGCGGTAAATTGCATTAGTCGGAGCCTTTAATGCACAATGCGCCCGGTTTCCGGCACACGCTAAGGACGCATGTCAAAAGAAGAGGCCATTCAGTTCGAGGGCGAAGTCGTCGAGACGCTGCCCAACACGACGTTCCGCGTCAAGTTGAAGACCGGACACGTCGTCACGGCGCACATCTCGGGAAAGATGCGGAAAAACTACATCCGCATCCTGACCGGCGACCAGGTCACGGTCGAAATGACGCCCTACGACCTCACCAAGGGACGGATCGTCTACCGCGGGCGCTGAGGATTCACTCCTCCTGCGTCGACAGCGCCGGCTCGTTCACGCCGCGGCTCTGCAGCTCGAGCTTCTCGCCATCGGCGCTGAGGCTGACCTCGACGTGCCCGCCATCGACGAGCTTGCCGAACAGCAGCTCCTCGGCGAGGGGGCGCTTGATGAACTCCTGGATCACGCGCGCCATCGGCCTCGCGCCCATCTTCGGATCGTAACCGCGCTTGGCGATCCAGCGTCGCGCCGCCTCGTCGACCGAGATCGAGACGTGTTTGTGTTCGAGCTGCGCCTCGGCTTCGACGAGCAGCTTGTCGACGACACGTTCTATGGTGTCTTGATCGAGCGCGGCAAACTGGATGACCGCGTCGAGGCGGTTGCGAAACTCCGGCGAGAACAAGCGGCGGATCGCCTCCATGCCGTCGCTCGCCGCATCCGATTGCGTGAAACCGATGCCCGGCCGGTTCATTTCAAAGGCACCCGCATTCGTCGTCATCACGATGATCACGTGGCGAAAATCGGCCTTGCGGCCGTTGTTGTCGGTCAGCGTTCCATGGTCCATGACCTGAAGGAGAAGATTGAACACGTCCGGATGTGCCTTCTCGATCTCATCGAGCAACAGCACGCAGTGCGGATGTTTGGTGATCGCCTCGGTCAGCAGGCCGCCCTGGTCGAAGCCGACGTAGCCGGGCGGTGCGCCGATCAGGCGCGAGACGGTGTGCCGCTCCATGTACTCGGACATGTCGAAGCGCACGAACTCGATACCCATCGCCAGTGACAGCTGTCGGGTGACCTCCGTCTTGCCGACGCCGGTGGGTCCCGCGAACAGGAAGGAGCCGACCGGCTTGCGTTGGTCGCCGAGGCCGGATCGGGACATCTTGATCGCCGCGGCGAGCGCCTCGATCGCCTTGTCCTGACCGAAGATGGTGAGTTTCAGGTTGCGCTCGAGATTGCGCAGCACGTCCCGGTCCGATACCGAGACGCTCTTCGGCGGTATGCGCGCGATGCGCGCGACGATGTTCTCGATGTGGCTCACCGTGACCGCCGATTCGCGCGATTCGACGGGCTTGAGGCGCAGATTCGCGCCGGCCTCGTCGACGACGTCGATCGCCTTGTCCGGCATGTGCCGGTCGTTGATGTGCCGCGCGGCGAGTTCGGCGGCGGCACGCAAGGCCTCATCCTCGTAGGTGATGCCGTGGTGCTCCTCGAATTTCGACTTCAGGCCGCGCAGGATGTCGATCGTGTCCTGCACCGAGGGCTCGGTGACGTCGATCTTCTGGAAGCGCCGCGCGAGCGCGTGGTCCTTCTCGAAGATGCCGCGATACTCGTTGTAGGTCGTCGAGCCGATGCAACGCAGTTCGCCGTTGGCGAGCGCGGGTTTGATCAAATTCGAGGCGTCCATGACGCCGCCGGAGGCCGCGCCGGCGCCGATCACGGTGTGGATCTCGTCGATGAACAGGATCGCGCCCGGCTGCTTCTTGACCTCGGCGAGCACGGCCTTCAGGCGCTTCTCGAAGTCACCGCGGTACTTCGTGCCGGCCACCAGCGACCCCATGTCGAGCGAGTAGATCGTCGCATCGGACAGCACGTCGGGAACCTGGTTCTCGACGATCATGCGCGCGAGCCCCTCGGCGATCGCGGTCTTGCCGACACCGGCCTCGCCGACGTAGAGCGGATTGTTCTTGCGCCGGCGGCACAGGATCTCGATGGTGCGCTCGATCTCCAGGCGGCGGCCGATCAACGGGTCGATCTTGCCGCGGCGCGCCGATTCATTCAGATTGGTGGCGTATTTCTCCAGGGCGCTGCCGCCGCCCTCGCCTTCGCGTTCCGGGTCGCTCGACGCGCCGCTGTCCTCGCGCTCGCTGCGCTCTTCGCCGCCGGCCTTCGAGAGGCCATGCGCGATGAAATTCACGACGTCGAGCCGTGAGACGTCCTGCATCGACAACAGGTAGGCGGCGTGCGACTGTTTTTCGCTGAAGATCGCCACCAGCACATTGGCAACCGACACTTCCTTCTTGCCGCTCGACTGCACGTGAAAAACCGCGCGCTGCAGCACGCGTTGGAAGCCGAGGGTCGGCTGCACGTCGCGCTCCTCGCCGACCGGCAAACGCGGCGTCGTCTGGTCGATGAACTGTTTCAGGTCGGTCTTGAGCTTGGCCGCGTCCGCCCCGCAGGACTTCAGGATCTCGCGGATCTTCGGTGTGTCGATGATCGCGAGCAGCAGGTGCTCGACGGTCATGAATTCATGACGGGCGTCGCGCGCGCCGGCGAAGGCATCGTTCAGGCAAAACTCGAGTTCCTGGCTTAGCACGTTCTACGCCTCTTCTAGCGTTGCCATCAGCGGATGCTGATGTTGTCGCGCGTACGCGATCACTTGGGCCACCTTGGTCTCCGCGATCTCATGGGTGAACACGCCGCAGACACCCTTGCCCTTGGTATGCACCTCGATCATCACGCGGGTCGCCTTGGTGCGGTCCATCGCGAAGAACCGCTCCAAGATCTCGACGACGAACTCCATCGGAGTGTAATCGTCGTTGATCAGCACCACCTGGTACAAAGGCGGACGCTTGAGCCGCGGCGCCGCCTCCTCGACCACGAGGCCAGTGCTGCCGCGCCCGCGTTCATCACCTGTTCGATCGTTCTCGCTCATGGTTGTCCAGTTTATAAGGTCCGATGCCCACCTTTACAAGACGCACCGATCACCTCCGGAGAGTGGTCGCTCGGTGTCGCCGAATGGTGTCACTTCACTTTAACAAGCAAAAACAAACGCTTGAGAGTTCAGGGTCATAAACCGTATCATTGTGACCCCATGCAGCCTCGAGCGGCACGCTGGAACATGCTTGACGCACGCATCAATGAATGGCGATCGCGCCTGCCCGTAAACGGAGCCTGGCTGGTCTCGGCGCTGTTCGCGGTGCTGCTGGCCGTCGAGGCGGCCCGAATGGCCATTGCCTTGCTTGGCGGCGGCGCAGCCGTACCCCTGGCGCCGGTGCCTGCGCACCCGCCCGCCCCGGCGGTGGCGCCCGTCGATGCCCAGAACATCGCCATGGCGCACTTGTTCGGCATCGCGCGCGTGGATCCTAGCACGCAAAACCCGGCCGATGCGCCGCCGACGAGCGCGAACCTGACGCTCGCCGGCACGATCGCGACCCAGGACCCGAAACACGGCCTCGCCATCATCAGCGCGGGCGGCCCCTCGAAGGTCTACACCATCGGCGACGCCATCGGCGGCGCGACGCTGTATGCGGTCTATTTCGATCGCGTGGTGCTCGACCGCGGCGGCAACCTCGAGACCCTGAAGATGCCGCAGCGCCTGCCGGCGGGCCAGATCTCCCCGGTCTATCCGATGCAGAACACGGCGACCGTGCGCACGCTGAACAACATCCGGCAGATGGTGCAGCACAATCCGGGGATCCTGAACACGGTGTTGCGCGCCGTGCCGTCGTACGACAGCAAGGCCGGGCGCCTGCGGGGTTTTCGCATTTACCCGGGGATCAACCGTCGCGCCTTCGCGGGGCTCGGCCTGCAATCCGGCGACCTCGTGACCGCGATCGACGGCACACCGCTTGATGATCCGCAGCGCGGCCAGCAAATTTTCAATACGATCGAGTCCTCCGACCAGGCGGTCGTGACGATCGATCGCAACGGCCAGACCATGAACATGACCCTGAACATCGCCAAAGTCGCCGCCGAGGCCGGCCGCGACCTGCAGCGGCCCGCCGTCGGCCCGCAGCAGCCCCAGGCGCACTTCGCGATACCGAATCTAAACTAACCGCGTACACGCGAGTCCAACGCGTTCACACCACGAGAATCCCGATGCCGAAGCGCCTGCAAGCCCCTCCCCGACCGCGCCGCGCGCTCCTGCCCGGCGCCGCGCTTTCGGTCGCCCTCGCGGCGTTCAGCGTCTGGGCGATCGCGGCGGCGACGCCCGCGACCGCCTTGGAGCCGGCCACCGAGGCCGCCGGGCCGACGATCACCCCGAACTACAAGGACGCCGACTTAAGCCAGATCATCCAGGCGGTGAGCGAAGTCACCGGCAAGAACTTCATCGTCGATCCTCGGGTGAATGCCAAGGTCACGATGCTCTCCGCGACCCCGATGTCGCCGGCGGCGTTCTACCAGGCATTCCTCTCGGTGCTGCAGGTCTACGGCTACGTCGCCGTGCCCGCGGGCAACGTCATCAAGATCATCCCCAACATCGATGAGCGCGAGTTCCCGTCCGAGGACCTGCCGAAGCACGTCAGCACCTCCTCGGACGAACTGGTCACGCAGATCATCACCGTCAAGAACATCAGCGCCGCGCAACTCGTGCCGCTGCTGCGCCCGCTGATCCCCCAATACGGGCACCTGGCCGCCTACCCCGGCGGCAACATGCTCATCATCTCGGACCGGGCGAGCAACGTCGCTCGCATCATGCGGATCGTGCATCGCATGGACGTGGACAGCAACCAACCGTTCGAGGTGATCCCGCTGCACCACGCCAGCGCCGATTCGGTCGTGCGCACGGTGAACCAGTTGAGCCAGGGCGCCGTTGCCCAGGGCGGCGCGGTGGTCCACGTCGTCGCCGACGAACGCACCAACAGCGTGCTGCTGAGCGGCGATGAGACGATGCGGCTGCGGATGAAGGCGCTGATCCTGAGCCTCGACACGCCCTTGAAGTCCGGCGGCGACACGCGCGTGCGCTTCCTGCACTACGCCGACGCGAAGAAGCTCGCCGCCAAACTCAAGGGTCAGGCGACCGCCTCCGAGAAGGCCGCCGGCCCCGGCGCCGTCGCGGGCGCCGCGGCCGCCGGCGGCGGCAATTTCGGCCGGGACGTGACGATCTGGGCCGATGAGCCGACCAACGCGCTCGTGATCACCGCGCCGCCGAAGACCATGCGGTCGCTGATGAAGGTGATCGATGAACTCGACATCCGTCGCGCCCAGGTGCAGGTGCGGGCGATCATCGTCGAGATCGACATCACCAAGAATTCGAATCTCGGCGTGCAGTGGATCCTCGACGGCGTGAACAGCGGCACGCTCGCCGGCGTCTCCAACCTGCCGATCACCGGCGGGGCGAGCATCGTCGATCTCGCGGCGGCGGCGGCCACCGGCGCCTACAGCAGCATCAGCGGCACGGCGCTCGGCACCGGCGGCTCGTTCGCCATCGGCCGCTACAACAAGTACTCGGGCACGAACTTCGCCGCGCTTCTGCAGGCGCTGCGCACCAACGGCGCGAGCAACATCATATCGACGCCGTCCGTGATCACGATGAACAACCAGCAAGCCGAGGTCAAGGTCACCCAGCAGATCCCGATCGTCACCGGCAGCTATTCGACCTCCACCCAGAGCGTCAACGGCACCACCAGCCCATTCCAGACGATTCAGCAGGAAGAGGTCGGTACGATCCTGAAGGTCACGCCGCACATCAACGAAGGCAACTCGGTCGAGCTGAAGATCTCGCAGGAGGACTCCTCCCCCGGCGCGGTGCTGCCCGGCACCACGGAGATCTCCACCAACAAGCGCGCCATCAAAACCACCGTGCTGGTACAAAGCGGCGGCATCGTCGTGCTCGGCGGCCTCATCTCCGACACCGTCAACGAGAGCGAGGACCGGATTCCGCTGCTCGGCCGCATCCCGCTGATCGGTGACCTGTTCCGCACCCGAGGCGGCTCGCACGAGAAGAAGGAACTGATGGTCTTCATCCAGCCGACGATCCTGCGCAACCAGGGCGAGCTCGAGGCGACCACGCGCACCCAGTACCGGCACATCCGCCACCAACAGATGATGCTGCACGGTGGCAAGGTCACGCTGCTGCGCGGTGAACGGCAGCCGGTGATCCCGCAGATGGCGGCACCGAACCCGCCACCGCCCGGACCGACCAGGCACGGGCCGTGAGCGTCGAGATCGAGGCGCCGGCCGCCGAGCGCAAACTCGCCTTCCCGTTCGCCAAGCGCCACGGGGTGCTGGTGCGGGGCATCGTCGAGGGCTGCGCCGACACGGTCTACCGCCCCGGGGTCTCGCCGCTCGCGCTCGCCGAGGTGCGCCGCTTCGTCGGCGTCCCGCTCAGGCTCAGCAAGGTCTCGGAGGAGCGTTTCGACGCGATGCTCAGGGTCGCCTACGAAGCCGGCTCCGGCGCGGCCATGCAGATGCTCGAGGGGCTCGACGACAACACCGACCTCGCGCACCTCGCCGAGGACATACCGGAATCCTCGGACCTGCTGGAGAGCGACGATGAGGCGCCGATCATCCGCCTGATCAACGCGCTGCTGACCCAGGCGGTGAAGGAAAACGGCTCGGACATCCACATCGAGCCGTACGAAAACCGGCTGGTGATCCGCTTCCGCGTCGACGGCGTGCTGCGCGAGGTCCTGCAGACCAAGCGCGCCGTGGCGCCGCTCGTGGTCTCGCGCATCAAGGTCATGTCGAAGCTCGACATCGCCGAACGACGTCTGCCGCAGGATGGGCGTATTTCGCTCAGAATCGCCGGCCGCGCGGTCGACGTGCGCGTCTCGACACTGCCCTCCGGGCACGGCGAGCGGGTGGTGCTGCGCCTCCTCGACAAACAGGCCGGACGCATCGAACTTACCTCCCTCGGCATGGATGCCAAGACCCAGTCCTTGATGGACGAGATCATCCACAAGCCGCACGGCATCATCCTCGTGACCGGACCGACCGGGTCCGGCAAAACCACGACTCTGTACGCCTCGCTCGAGCGGATCAACGACAACACCCGCAACGTGATGACCGTCGAGGATCCGATCGAGTACTACATCGACGGCATCGGCCAGACCCAGGTGAACACCAAGGTCGAGATGACCTTCGCGCGCGGCTTGCGCGCGATCCTGCGCCAGGACCCGGACGTCGTCATGGTCGGCGAGATCCGCGACCTCGAGACCGCGCAGATTGCCGTGCAGGCGAGCTTGACGGGCCACCTGGTGCTCTCGACGCTGCATACCAACACCGCGGTCGGCGCCGTGACACGCCTGCGCGACATGGGCATCGAGCCGTTCCTGCTGTCCTCGAGCCTGATCGGCGTGCTCGCGCAGCGGCTGGTGCGGGTGCTCAATCCGGAGACCCGGGAGCGGTTCACGGCCGGCGAGTACGAGCGGCGGCTGCTGAACATCGCTCCTGCGCAAGGCCCGTTCGAGCTGTACCGGCCGAGCACCGATCCCGGCAGCGGCTATCGCGGCCGCACCGGCATCTACGAGCTGATCTCGGTCGACGATCACATGCGCACCATGATCCATGACGGCGCCTCCGAGCAGGATTTGGAGCGCTATGCCCGCACGCTCGGGCCGGGAATCCGTGACGACGGCCGTCGCAAGGTGCTCGCCGGCGAGACGACGCTCGAGGAAGTGCTGCGCGTGACCCGCGAGGACTGATGGGCGCGTTCGAATACAAGGCGCTCGATGCGCAGGGCAAGGAGCGCCGCGGTCTGATCGAGGGCGACACGCCCAAGCACGTGCGCCAGCTGCTGCGCGAAAGGCAACTGCTGCCGACCGACATCCAGGAGGCCGCGCAGAGCGAACACCGGCGCGGCCGTGCGCGCGGCCTGTTCACCCGCCGCGGCCTGTCCTCGCTCGACCTGGCGATGCTCACCCGCCAGCTGGCGACCCTGGTGCGCGCCGGCCTGCCGCTCGACGAATCCCTGCAGGCGGTGGCCGAACAGACCGAGAAGCCACGCGTGCAACGGATCCTGCTCGGCGTGCGCGGCAAGGTCGTCGAGGGCCATCCGCTCGCCGACGGCTTCCGCGAATTCCCGCAGGCCTTCCCCGAGATCTACCGCGCGACGGTGTCGGCCGGCGAACAGTCCGGCCGTCTGGATCACGTGCTCGAGCGCCTCGCCGACTTCACCGAGTCGCGCCAGACGATGGGCCAGCAGGTGAGCAACGCGCTCGTCTACCCGATCGTGCTGCTCGTATTGTCGTTCGCCATCGTCTCGTTCCTGCTCGCCTACGTCGTCCCGCAGGTGGTCGCCGTGTTCGAGGCCGGCCACGAACAGCTGCCGCTCGCGACCCGCATTCTCATCGGCACCAGCCACTTCCTGCGCCATTACTGGATCTATGGGGCGATCCTGATCGCGATCGCGGTCTGGGGCTTCCTGCGCTGGTTGAAACGCCCGGGGTCGCGCCTGCGCTTCGACCGCTTCCTGCTCAACGTGCCGCTCGCCGGCAAGCTGATCCGGGGTCTGAACACCGCCCGCTTCGCGCGCACCTTCAGCATCCTGACCGCGAGCGCGGTGCCGGTGCTCGAGGCGTTGCGCATATCGGCCGATGTAGTCAACAACGAACCGATGAAACAGGCCGTGATCGAGGCGGCACTGCGGGTGCGCGAGGGCGCGCAGATCGGCCGCTCGCTCGCGGCCCGCAAGCTCTACCCGCCGATGATGATCCACCTGATCTCGAGCGGCGAGGCGAGCGGCGAGCTGGAGAAGATGCTCGAGCGGGCCGC
>JABEVI010000204.1 GCA_013044085.1 Steroidobacteraceae bacterium | reverse complement strand
CGCCGGGCCCGGCGCGCTCGCCGCCTGGATATTCGGGGCGCGCATGCGGTTCGTGCGCGAGGCGTACTCGACCCACTGCAGTTCCTGTATGGCCGCATCCAGATCCTCGGCAAGGACCTTGGCCGATTCACGGCCGAAAGCCGCCATCATCGCCGTGTCGCACAGGGTGTTGATGAGCCGGGGCACGCCGCCGGTCAGGCGGTAGATCGTCGGGTAGGTGTCGTCGGCGAATATGCGCCGTCCCTGCGAGCCGGCGACTTCCAGGCGATGATCGATGTACAGGTCGGTCTCCTCACGGGTCAGGGCCGAGAGGTGGAATCTCAGGCGCACGCGTTGCGCGAGCTGCACCAGTTCCTTCGAGTTGAGCTTGTCGTTCAACTCCGGTTGTCCGGCGAGGATGATGCGCAGCACCTTGTCCTTGGTCGTCTCGATGCCGGAGAGCATGCGCACCTCCTCGAGCACCTTGCTGTTCAGGTTCTGTGCCTCATCGACGATCAGCAACACCTTGCGGCCGCTGGCGTGCTGTTCGATCAAAAAGTCGTTCAACGTCGCCAGCACCTCCGGTTTCTTCATGTTGAAAGGCGAGAAGCCGAACTGGACCAACACGGTCTGCAGGAACGCGGTCGGGGAGAGCTGCGTCTGGTTGATCTGCGCGACGATCACCTCGGGTTGCAGTTCATGCAGGAAAGTCTCGATCAGGGTCGTCTTGCCGGCGCCGATCTCGCCCGTGATCACGACGAAACCGTCGGTGAACCAGATCGTCGATTCCATGTAGGCCTTCGCGCGCGCGTGCTGCTTGCTCAGGTACAGGAATTGCGGATCCGGGCTCAGCCGGAAGGGAAGTTCATGGAGTCCGAAGAGTTCTAAGTACATCGATCTATGTCCGGCTGATCAATTTCAGGGCCATTTTCAAGGCTGAATCGCGATCCCTCGCGCGTGCGCCCAAGATCGTGCAATGCCCGAGTTTCCGGCCGGGCCGCGGGGACTTGCCGTAGTCGTGGTAGGCGAGTCCGTCGATTTGCAGCAGGCGCCCCCGGTCGGGCATGGTGCCGAGGAAGTTGATCATCGCGGCCGCGCCGAGGGCTCGTGTGCTGCCGAGCGGCAAGCCGCAGATCGCGCGCAGGTGGTTCTCGAACTGGCTCGTCACGCAGCCCTCGATCGTCCAGTGTCCCGAGTTATGTACGCGGGGCGCCATTTCGTTGGCGAGGAGTTTGCCACCGACGACGAAGAATTCAATCGCGAGCACACCGACGTAATCCAGAGCCTCCATCACCCGCCGCAGGTAGCGGCGGGCCTGCCGCTCCAGCGACGCGTTTCGGTACGGCGCGATGCAATAGTGCAGGATCCCGTCCGCATGGGTATTCGCGGACAGTGGGTAGTAAACGCATTCGCCGGAGGGCGCGCGTGCGCCGATGATCGAAACCTCGAGCGAGAATGCTTGGAATTTCTCGTAGATGAGGTCGGTGCATCCGAGCGCGGCGCAGGCCGGGTCGACATCGCCGGCCCGGCGGATCACGAACTGGCCCTTGCCGTCGTAACCGAGGCGCCGCGTCTTGAGCACGCCGGGCAGCCCGAGGCGGCGCAGCGCGCGGTCCAGATCCTCGCGGCTGTCGATGGCGGCATGCGGCGTGACTGGAATCTTCAGCCGGCTGAAAAGCGCCTTTTCGCGCAGCCGATCTTGCGATGCCTCCAAGGCCGCCGGCGCCGGGCGGATGAGGACGTCGCCCCCGAGCGCGGCGAGTGCCGGTGCCGGGACGTTCTCCCAGTCAAAGGTGAGTACGTCGCTTTTCGAGGCCAGTTCCGCGAGCAGGCGCGGGTCCTGTAGATCGCCGACCAGGATCGGCGCGACCTCGGCCCCAGGGGCATCGAGGCCGCGATCAAGAAACACGCAGTGCAGGCCGAGCGGAATGCCGGCGAGCGCCAGCATGCGCCCGAGTTGGCCGGCGCCGACGATGCCGACGCGCGCTGGCGCTGGCAACTTCACGGGTTTTGCGGGTCCGGTCGGGACAACACGGCGGAAGTTTGCGCCTCGCGGAACGCCTCCAGGGCCGCGCGTATCGGCTCCGACTCGTTGGCGAGGATTGCGGCGGCGAACAAGGCCGCATTCTTGGCGCCCGCCGCACCGATCGCGAAGGTCGCGACCGGCACGCCGGCCGGCATCTGCACGATCGACAACAGCGAGTCCAAACCGTTCAGGGCCTTGGATTGCACCGGCACGCCGAGCACCGGCAGCGAGGTCTTGGCCGCCGTCATGCCGGGTAGATGTGCGGCGCCACCGGCTCCGGCGATGATCACCTTCAGGCCCCGGCTGCGTGCGCTGGCCGCGTAGTCGAACAGCAGGTCGGGCGTCCGATGCGCCGAAACGACGCGTACCTCATGCGCGACGCCGAGCGAGGCCAGCATTTCGGCCGCGCCCCGCATCGTCTCCCAGTCGGAAGAGGAACCCATGATGATGCCGACAAGCGCGTCCATAGGCTCGCAGTGTACCAAAGGCCTATCCAAGCAATTGCTTCAGGCTGAGGAACAGCGCTCGTGCGGCGCTGGGAGCCCGCCCCGCATCGCGTTCCCGGCGCGCAGCGGCGAGCAGTTCGAGCAGCGCCCGCCGATCGGCCGCGGGGTATTCGGCGGCCAGTTCATCCACGGCCGCCGGACCCGTCGTCAGCAGGCGGTCCCGCCATTGTTCGATCCGCTGGAAGGCGCGCACATTGCGGTCGTGGGCGCGTCTGCGCTCCGCGAGGCGCTCGAACACCGGCTGCGGATCGATTTTGCGCATCAGCTTGCCGATGTACTGGCGCTGGCGCAGTTGCGCGCCGTGCGATGTCAGACGCCGGAACTCCCGCAGTGCCTCGACGAGGGTGTCCGGCAGTTCGAATGCCGCGATCTCGGCGTCCGGCAGCGACGCCAGTTCGACGCCGAGATCCTGCAGCGCATCGGCGGCGCGCTTGCGGGCGCTCTTGCTCGGCCGTCCGTTCTCTGTTTGCATGCCTCCCATGCTAACACCCGGGCCGGGTTAATCCGGGCCCGGTACAATGCCTGCCGGCCTTCAACACCCGATGAGGAGAACCCGATGGCGATCGTGCCCAGCAAGCCGGCCATCTTGAGCGGCAAGGATCTCGAGTCGATCGTCGAGCTCGCCCTGGCCGAGGCAGGCGGGCTTGGCGCCTCCCAAGCCGAGGCGGCGGTCAGCCAGAACCGTGGTTTGTCGGTCGGCGTGCGGCTCGGCGAGGTCGAGACCCTCGAACACCAGAGCGATCGGAGCCTCGGAGTGAGCGTGTACTTCGGCGGCCGCAAGGGTTCGGCGAGCACGGCGGATTTCTCGGCCGAGGCGGTTCGCAGCACCGTCGCCAAGGCTTGCAGCATCGCCCGATTCACTGCTGAAGACACCTATGCGGGGCTCGCCGATGCGGCGCGGATGGCGCGCAACATTCCGGACCTGGATCTTTCGCATCCCTGGAACCTGCCGGCCGAGGAGGCGATCGACATCGCCAAGGCCTGTGAGGCCGCCGCGCTCGGGCATGACGCGCGCATCAACAATTCCGAGGGTGCATCGCTCGGCACGCATCGGGCGCTGCATGTCTATGCCAATTCCCACGGCTTCGTCGGCGGCTATGCGACGACGGCGCACTCGCTGAGCTGCGCCGTGCTCGCGGGCAAGGGCGACGAGATGCAGCGAGACTATTGGTACACATCGGCCCGCGACTGGCGCGACCTCACCGATCCCGAGGCGGTCGGCCGGGAGAGCGCGCGTCGCACGATCGCGCGGTTGAATCCGCGCAAGCTTGCCACGCGGCGTGCCCGGGTTTTGTTCGCGCCCGAGGTCGCCCGCGGCCTGATCGGACATTTCGCGGCGGCGATCCGCGGAACCAGCCAATACCGCCGCTCCTCGTTCTTGCTGGGTGCGGCCGGTACGGGCGTGTTCCCGCGCGGTTTCTCGATCGTGGAGCGGCCGCATATTCCGAAGGGAATGGCGAGTGCGCCGTTCGACGACGAGGGTGTCGCCACGCAGGACCGAGCTTTGGTCGAGGACGGCATCTTGGGCGGATACATCCTGTCGAGCTATTCGGCCCGCAAGCTCGGCTTGCAGTCGACCGGCAACGCGGGCGGCGCCCACAACCTGCTCGTCGCGCCGACGATGGCGGGCGGGGCCGATGCGATGCTCGCGGCCCTGGGCACCGGGCTGCAGGTCACGGAGTTGATGGGACAGGGCGTGAACATCGTCACCGGGGACTATTCTCGAGGTGCGGCCGGGTTCTGGGTGGAGAACGGCGTGGTGCAGTACCCGGTCGCCGAGATCACGATCGCGGGCAATCTTGCCGCGATGCTGAAGGGGATCGGTGCCGCCGGCGGGGATGTCGACGTCCGTGGCGGGGTGCGGGTCGGCTCGATCCTGATCGATGAAATGACGATCGCCGGCGATTGAACCGCGGCCGGCGAAGCTTCAGGAACCGTCGATCAGATCGCTGAGCGTGAGCCCGCGCAGCGATTCATGCAGCGCCGCCTCCATGCGGCGCATGAGCGCGTCGGTGGCTTCGGGACCGTGCGTGTTCATCGAGGTGAGGTCCGGTGTGGGAGCGCGAACCGCGTCGAGGACCTGCGCGAGCTCGATCGCATGGATGTCGCGTCCCATGGCCAGGGTGCCCTGATCCGTCGCGACGAGCAGGCCGGCGCGCTCCAGAGCGTCGAGAACCCCTTCGAGCGCCGATCCGGGCAGATCGAGTTTTTCGGCGAGAAGGCTTGCGGTCCAATGGCCTCGAAGGCCGGCTTGCTCGCGGCAGAGCAGGTACATGACCGCGAATGCGACCCGCTCCCGGGAGGCCCCGGTCAAATCGACGATCTTCCGCCCATGGCGCAGGTACTGCGGATTCTGCAGATAGAACGAGAGTTGTGCGCCGATCAACAGGATCAGCCAGCTCACGTAAACCCAGATCAGTGTCGTCAAGACGACCGCGAAACTCGTGTAGATCGCGATCATCTGCGAGGAATAGCCGATGAAAGCGGTGAACGCCTTGCCGATCAGCGCCCAGAGCATGCCGGCGGCGACACCGCCGGTTATCGCGGCCGTCGCCTTGACCCGCGTATTCGGCACCAGCACGTACATGATGGTGAAGACCAGCGTCACCACCAGGTAGGGTGTGAGCTTGCCGAGCAGCGAGAAGGTCCAGTGCAGCGGCAGCATGGTGCCGAGCCAGTGGGCGACGGGACTGTCATGCGCCGAGGCAAGAACGCCGAAGGCGGCGGCCAGCAACACCGGGCCGACGATCAACGCACTCAAATATTCCCCGAAGCGGAGCGCCAGGCTGCGCGGCCGGGCGATCCGCCAGACGAAATTGAAGCTCGCCTCGATCTTGTGCATCGTCGTCACGACCGCGTAGATGAGGAAGCCGAAGCCGATCGAGCCGAGAACGTCGCCGCGCAGATTCTTGACGAACTGCATGACGTGCTTCGTCAGTTCGGGTGCCGCGCCACCGATCGGCCTGAAGAAATCGTAGAGGAGCCCGGCGAGGTTCACGTGCGCGCCCAGACCCTTCAGGATCGAGATGCTGAAGGCGATCAAGGGGACGATCGACAGGAGCGTCGTATAGGCGAGGCTCATGGCGCGCACGTTCAGTTCGCCAGCGAACCAGTCGCGCAGCAGCGCCACGGGATAACGCAACGCACGCAGCACAGGTCCCCAGGGCGGCGGCGCCTCACGCGATCGCACGAACAGCCCGCATTCGATGCGCTTCAGCCATGGGAACATCCGCTCAGCCTGACATGGGCCGTTCGGGATTGGCAAGGCCGGATGGCGCCCGGGCGCCATCCGGATCTCAGGCGGTCAGCAGCGCGAGCGCCTGCCGATAATTTGCGCTGGTGCGCGCGATGATCGCGGCCGGCAGGTGTGGTGCGGGAGGCTTCTTGTCCCAGTGCAGCGACTCGAGATAATCACGGACGTATTGCTTGTCGAAGCTCGGCGGGCTGCTGCCGGCGCGGTAGGAGTCGGTCGGCCAGAAGCGCGAAGAATCGGGCGTCAAGACCTCGTCGATCAAGCACAGACGGCCGGCGCGGTCGAGCCCAAACTCGAATTTGGTGTCGGCGATGATGATCTTCCGATCTTGCGCGTGCGCAGCTGCGAAGCGGTAAATCTCCAGGGAAATGCGCTTAACCTCATCCGCCTGGTTGCGGCCGAGCAGCGCCACGATCGCCTCGAAGTCGACGTTTTCATCGTGCTGGCCGGCCGGTGCCTTCGATGCCGGGGTGAAAATCGGCTCCGGCAGGCGATCGGCGAGTTCCAGGCCGCGCGGCAGGTCGATGCCGCAAATCGCCCCGTGGGCCGCATAGTCTCGATAGCCGGAACCGATGAGGTAGCCGCGAACGACCGCCTCGACGGGCAGGGCATGCAGTCTCTTCACGACCATCGAGCGGCCCGCGAGCAACGCGCGCTCACCGGGGTCGCTGATGATATCTTCCACGCGCAGATCCGACAGATGGTTCGGCACGATGTGCGCGGTGCGGGCGAACCAGAACGCGGAGATCCGGTTCAACACGCCACCCTTGTCGGGTATCGGGTCCGCGAGCACCACATCGAACGCCGAAAGACGGTCGGTCGTGACGATCAGCAGATGCTCGGCGTCGACCTCGTAGATGTCGCGCACCTTTCCCTGGTGGATCTTGTCCAAGCCGCCGAGATGCGACTCGAACAGCGGCGGCAAGTGCGAAAATGGTTCCAAGGGCGTGGTGTCCGGCGGCTGGTAAAGTTGCGGGTCGAGAAACCGAATATTCTGGCGGTGGGGGGCCGATAGGTCAACGCGGATGACTTGGAAGGGCAAATTCTTCGGCGCGCTGGTCGGATTTCTGGTCACCCACAGCGTCTGGGGCGCACTGCTCGGCGGCTTCATCGGCCAGATGTTCGATCAGGAGCCGGCCGCCGCCGGTCCGCCGCCGCAGACGATCGCCGCCATCTTTTTTCGCACGACTTTCGAAGTCATGGGGTTCGTGGCCAAGTCCGATGGCCGCGTCTCCGAGGCCGAGATCGATGCGGCGCGAGTGGTGATGCGGGAGCTGCATCTTGGTCCGGGCGAGGTGGCCGCCGCCATCGCGAGCTTCGGCCTCGGCAAGTCGCCGGGTTACGATGCCGCCGCCGCGGTCGAGCGCCTGCGCCTCGCCTGTGCGACCCGCCCCGACTTGCTGGCGACGTTCATGGAGCTGCAGTTGCGCGCGGCGCTCGCCGGCAACGGCCTGTCTGCACCGGCCCGGGCCATCCTGACACGCATCGGTGCAATTCTCGGCATGTCAGGGCTCGAGTTCGTCCGCCTGGAGGCGACGTTGCGCGCGCGGCAGGCCGGCTCGCACCGCACGGAAGCCAAACCGGCGAGAGCGCTAGCGGCGAACTACGCCGAGCTCGGCGTCGACGAAGGCGTCAGCGACCGTGAATTGATCAAGGCGTATCGGCGGCAAATGAGCCGGCATCACCCGGACAAATTGGTCGCCAACGGTCTGCCCGAATCGATGGCGCAAATGGCCAAGGAGAAGACGCAGCGGATACAAGAGGCGTACGAGGAGATCCGCGCGGCTCGCGGCATGCGGTGATAAACTCGCCGCATGGATGCGGTCATCGCCCCGTCGATACTGTCGGCCGATTTCGCGCGGCTCGGCGAGGACGTCAACGCGGTGTTGCACGCCGGAGCGGACTGGGTGCACTTCGACGTGATGGACAACCATTACGTGCCCAATCTGACGATCGGACCCCTGGTTTGCCAGGCCCTGCGCAAGGCGGGCATCACGGCGCCGATCGACGTGCATCTGATGGTTTCGCCGGTCGATCGTTTGGTGCCGGATTTCGCCAAAGCCGGCGCCACCTGCATCAGTTTTCACCCGGAAGCGACGGCGCATCCGGACCGGACGATCCGGCTGATTCGCGATCTGGGTTGCAGGCCCGGACTCGTGTTCAATCCGGCCACGCCGCTCGACTGGCTGGACTACGTGATCGACGAACTCGACCAGATCCTGATCATGTCGGTAAACCCCGGATTCGGCGGCCAGCAGTTCATTCCGCGCGCCCTCGGGAAGCTCGAGGCGGCGCGCCGACGCATTCTTGCGAGCGGTAGGGAAATCCGCCTCGAGGTCGACGGTGGAATCAAGGTGGACAACATCGCGCGCGTCGCCGGCGCGGGTGCGGACACCTTCGTCACCGGCTCCGCGCTCTTTGGCAGCTCGGACTATGCGGCCACGATTGTGGCGATGCGTCGCGAGATCGAAGCGGGAAGACGGGCGGCTTTGTAAACCGCCGGCTCGCTAATCCTCCTCGTCCTCATCATCCTCGTCATCCGAGTCGAAGTCCTCATCCTCCTCGTCATCGGGTATCCGCTGACTGGCACGGGTATTCTTCGCGGCGGCGGCGCCGGCCGCCTTGACCGGCACGACCAACGGACGTGTTTTTATCTTCGGACGGGCATTGAAAACGACGATCGTCTTCCCGGTCGCGCGTAGCAAGCCTTGTTCCTCGAGGACTTTGAGGACACGGCCGGCCATTTCGCGCGAGCAGCCGACGAGGCGCGACAACTCCTGGCGGCTGACCTTGATCTGCATGCCTTCCGGGTGAGTCATCGCGTCCGGCTCGCCACACAGGTCCATGATGGCGTGCGCGACCCTGCCCGTGACATCGACGAAGGCGAGATCACCGAGCTTGCGGTTCGTGCGGTCGAGCCGGGTGGCGAGCTGGGTCGCGAGTTCGAAGATCAGTCCGGGACTCTCGGCCGCAATTTGCCGGAAACGCGGATAAGTCATTTCCGCCAATTCCGACTGTTGTCGGGTTCGCACCCAGGCGCTGCGTGTCGGTTGCTCGTAGAACAGGCCCATTTCGCCGAAGAACTGGCCTTTGTTGAGGTAGGCCAGCACCATTTCATTGCCGTCCTCGTCTTCGATCATCACCTCGACGGACCCGCTGATGATGTAGTAAAGGATGTCGGGAAGGTCGCCGGCGTGGATGATCACGGTTTTCGAGGGAACCGTCCGGATTCGGCAGTAGCTCAAGAAACGATTGATCGCTGGGATATCGCTCAAGGCTTTTGCGCCTTCTTCCATGTTCTCTCCCTCGAATGGCAGGCTATGCCGCGGACACGATGATGCTCGGCGATGTTTTATTACATAAGTACTGGAATCGCAAGCAGTATTGGCGCCGACGGCGGCGCCAATGAACGTCCGGCAGAGCCCCGGTAGCGAACCGCCCTTTGGCGGCCAATGCATTGATTGTCATGTTATTTTCTTAGGCCGCGCGGGCACGGCGGCGCTCGCCGGCGAATGCTCCCATGGACTCTATTTATATAAGCCTGTGTCGGACCATCGAGCGCGGGACTGGCGGCCGTGCGCTGGGTTCTGTACACTTGCGCGCCTTTCGGCACGGTCGTCGAAGTTTTAGAGTGACCCCATGTACACGGTATTCTCGAAGCCAGAAGAAACACGCGGCGACTGGTTCGTCGTCGACGCGGCGGGCAAGACGCTCGGCCGCCTTGCATCGCAGCTCGCCCACCACTTGAAGGGCAAGCACAAGCCGAATTACGCGCCGCACCAGGACTTGGGTGATCACATCGTGGTGATCAATGCCGGGGCCGTGCGCGTCACCGGCGCGAAGCTCACCGACAAGTTCTATCATCGCCATACCGGCTATGTCGGCAACCTGAAGAGCACGTCGCTCGAGAAGTTGCTGAAGGAACATCCGGAGCGCGCCATACAGTTCGCGGTGAAGGGCATGCTCCCGAAGGGACCGCTCGGACGCCGAATGTATCGCAAGCTGCACGTCTTCGGCGGTGGCGAACATCCGCACATCGCACAGCAGCCGAAGCCGCTGGAATTGAACTAAAAGTCCCCAGGAACCGCACGCCATGGCACAGAACGCAGCCGCCCACTCCTTCTACGGCACCGGACGACGCAAGACCTCCAGCGCCCGGGTATATCTGACCCCCGGAACGGGCCGCGTCTCGATCAACGGTCGCACACTCGAGGAGTTCTTCGGCAGGGAAACCGGCCGGATGATCGTGCGTCAGCCCTTTCAAGCCATCGACATGGATGGCAAGTTCGACATCGATGCCCACGTCGAGGGTGGCGGCATCACCGGCCAGGCCGGAGCGATTCGTCACGGCATCACGCGCGCCTTGATGGCTTACGACGAGACCTTGCGTCCGAGCTTGCGCAAGGCCGGTTTCGTGACGCGCGATGCGCGCGAGGTCGAGCGCAAGAAGGTGGGCCGCCGCAAGGCACGGCGCGGAACGCAGTTCTCGAAGCGTTGATTTCACGATCGGCCGCCATATGCGATTCTTCTTGGGGGATCGTCTAGCGGTAGGACAACGGTCTCTGACACCGTTTACCTAGGTTCGAATCCTAGTCCCCCAGCCATTTAGGGGACCCGCGATTGCGGGTCCCCAATTCGGCGGAGCGCGAGTCGACATGTCGGTTGAGAACAACACCGGTGCAACCAAGGCACTGCTCGCGCTCGGCGCACTCGGTGTCGTGTTCGGCGATATCGGCACCAGCCCCCTGTATGCGGTATCGGCGTGCTTCACCGGCGCCCATCTGGCCGTTTCCCCCGCCTATGTCCTCGGCATCCTGTCGCTGATCTTTTGGTCGCTCGTTCTGGTGGTTTTGCTGAAATACGTGTCGGTCGTCCTGAACGCCGACAACAAGGGCGAGGGCGGCGTGCTCGCGTTGACCGCGCTGGTCGTCAATACCGACCGGGCGAGTCCACGCAAAAAGCTCTACGGTTTGCTCGGCATACTCGGCGCCGCCTTGTTCTTCGCGGACGGGGCCATCACGCCCGCGATATCGGTGCTGAGCGCGGTCGAGGGATTGCGGGTCGCGGCGCCGACCTCGCAGATCCCGGTGCTGCCGATTACCCTGCTGGTGCTGATCGGATTGTTCATGATCCAGCGACAAGGCACCGGATCGGTCGGCCGGATGTTCGGGCCGGTGATGCTCGGGTGGTTCGGCGTGCTCGCGGTACTCGGCGTGTACTGGATCGCCCGGGAACCGCGGGTGTTGCTGGCCGTCAATCCATACTATGCGCTGCACATGTTGACGCGGCATCGGGTCGGCGCGCTCGCGGTTCTCGCCGGAGTCTTTCTGACCGTCACCGGCGGTGAGGCCTTGTATGCCGACATGGGGCACTTCGGCAAGACACCGATCCGCTATGCGTGGATCGGCATCGTCATGCCGGCCCTGGTGCTGAACTATTTCGGCCAGGGGGCGTTGTTGATCGAGCATCCGCAGGCCATCAGCAACCCTTTCTATCTGATGGCGCCCGCATGGGCGTTGCTGCCGCTGGTGCTGCTGTCGACGGCGGCCACCGTGATCGCGTCGCAGGCCGTGATCTCCGGGGTGTTCTCGGTGACGCGGACCGCGGTGAGCCTCGGGTTGCTGCCGCGACTGCGCGTCGAACATTCCTCGGCCGAGAACGCCGGGCAGATCTACGTGCCGTCGATGAATTGGACCCTGATGTGTGCGGCCTTGGCGCTGGTCGTCGGCTTCGGCAGTTCGGCGGCGCTCGCCGGCGCCTATGGACTCGCCGTCTCCGGCGCGATGACGATCGTCACGCCGCTGACCTTGAGCCTCATCAAGTCGCGCCAGGGACACGAAAGCCTGCCGTTGCGCGCGGGCCTGTCATTGCTGTTCGTGGTCGATATCGCATTCCTGCTCGCCAACATGACCAAGCTGGAACAGGGCGGCTGGCTGCCGTTGTCGACCGGTCTGACGATCTACTGGCTGATGCAAACTTGGCAGAAGGGTCGCGCCAGCCTGCATACGCGGTTGCTTCGCGACCAGAAACCCGTGCGGGATTTCCTCGACGACCTGCGGCGCGATCCGCCGGTGCGGGTGGCCGGGACGGCGATCTTTCTCGATGCCAAGGCTTCGGGCATTCCGCGTGCGCTGCTCAACAACATCAAGTTCAACCGCGTCATGCACGAGCGGGTCGTGCTGCTCACGATCGTGACCCGCGAGGAGCCGCGGATACCGGATTCGAAGCGCCTGAGCGTGAGCGAGGTCGGTGCGGGAATCGTCAGGATCGTGGCGCAATTCGGCTTCATGGAAAAACCGGACGTCGTCGAGATCCTCCGCCTGGCCGACAATCAGGGTGTGCCTTACGAGCCGGAGAGGACCACCTACTTCCTCAGTCGCGAGGAACTTATTCCGGGCCGTCGTTCGGACCTGCCGCCGTTACGTAGAAGCGCCTTCATCCAAATGGCACGAAATGCGCAAGTCATCGCCGATTTCTATGGGCTGCCGCCCGGCCGGGTGGTCGAAATCGGCACGCGCGTCGAGATCTGAACGATCCGAGCGGTGCTAGGGGCTGATGCGCCGCACCCCGTCATCGCCGGCGACGATGAGTTCGTCGGCGCCTCGCCTCGCGAACAGCCCGACAGTGACGACACCGGCAATCTGGTCGATCCTCGTCTCCAGTTCGGCCGGGTCGAGTATGCGCAGATTGTGCACGTCCAGGATCTCGTTGCCGTTGTCGGTCACGGCGCCCTCGCGCCACACCGGTTGACCGCCCATTCCGACGAGCCGACGGGCGACGTAGGAGCGTGCCATCGGGATGACCTCGACGGGCAGCGCGAAGCGGCCGAGGACGTCGACCAGTTTGCTGTCGTCGATGATGCAGACGAAGCGCGCGGACGCCGCGGCGACAATCTTCTCGCGCGTCAACGCCGCGCCGCCGCCCTTGATCAGCGAACCGTGGATGGTGGCCTCGTCGGCGCCGTCGACATAGAGCGGCAGGTCGCCGACGTCGTTTAATTCCACTTCGGGTATGCCGGCCGCACGTAATAGAGCGGATGTGGCCTTGGAGCTGGAAACCGCGCCGCGCAGGCTTATCCGCCGCTCACGCAGCGCGCCGATGAACTCGCCGACGGTCGAGCCGGTGCCGACGCCGATGGTCATGTCATCTTCCAGGTAGTCGAGAGCGGCCTGCGCCGCTAGCCGTTTTTTTGCCTGTGCCTGCATGATTTTCCGACCCCCAGAAACGACTGTGCCCGCTTGCGCGGGCACAGTCGATTACTTTCGAAGGCTTACTTCTTCTTAGCGGCCTTCTTCTTGGCCACTTTCTTCTTCGCCTTCTTTGCTTTCGCTGCCATGATGAAAACTCCGTTGTCGGGTTAGTCCGGGGACCGAGTATATACACGAATAACCAAATTACAAGCAATACGTCATGCTTGTTGCCCGCCGATGTGCTAGCCGTGTGAGCGAGTTCACTCGAGCGAGAGCACGAAGTTCCAATCCTTCTTCGACACTGGCGTCACCGAAAGACGATTGCCGCGCCTCAGGATAACGAGGTCGCGCAATGCCGTGTCCGCATGCGCGCGCAACTCGGTAAGCGTTATGAAACGCTTTAATTTACGGACGAAGCGGACGTCGACGACGAACCAGCGGGGACTGTGCGCGGTGCCGACCGGGTCGTAGTGGGCGTGCCGCGGATCCAAAGCGGTCTCGTCCGCATAGGCCTCGCGCACGATCTCGACGATGCCCGCTATCCCCGGTGTCTGGCAGCCGGAGTGATAGAAGAAGGCGTGATCGCCCTTGCGAAATTCGTCCCGCAGCATGTTGCGCGCTTGGAAGTTGCGCACGCCATCCCATGGCGTGCTCCGCGCCGGGCATGCGGCGAGATCGTCGATGCCGAATGCATCCGGTTCGGATTTCATCAGCCAGTAATTCATCACGGGTTCCCTAGAGGTGGCGATCAAGTCCGCTCTCCGTGGCGAGTGCGTCGAGGCGAAGATCCCAGGGCTCGGCG
>JABEVI010000035.1 GCA_013044085.1 Steroidobacteraceae bacterium | reverse complement strand
CGCGCCGCCCTGACCAATCTGTGGCGCGATAAGCAGCTGCAATACACCTGGCTGCGCTCGTTGCAGGGCCGCTACGCCGATTTCTGGCAGGTAACGGGCGAAGCGCTGGACTTCACGCTGGACAGTCTCGGCATCGCGTCACCGGCCCTGCGCGACCAGTTGATGGATCTCTATCTGACCCTGTCAGCCTTTCCCGAGGTCCTGGGCACGCTGCGTCGTTTGAAGGAGGCCGGTTGCGTCACCGCGATCCTGTCCAACGGATCGCCTGCGATGCTCGAAGCGGCCGTGTGCGGCGCCGGGCTGAGGGACCTTCTCGACGCCGTGCTGTCGGCCGATGCCGTGAAGGTCTTCAAGACCCATCCGCGTGTCTACGAATATGCCCTGCAACAACTTGGGGTGCGCGCGGAGCAGGTTTCGTTTCAATCCTCCAACGCGTGGGACGCGTTCGCCGCTTCGGCCTTCGGCATGCGCGTGGTGTGGTGCAACCGCTACGGCCAGCGGCGCGAGCGGCTGCCGGGCGCGCCTGACCACGAGGTGCGCAGCCTTGCCGAATTACCGGCGCTGCTCGCGCTGTCGGAACTTCGTTCCTAAGTCTTTGTCTAGAGAATGTGCCGCGGCGAAGCCGAGCACGACGTTTCCCCATACCGGATCAGAAACATCGGGACGAAGGCCGACGCCGAACGCGTCCAGCCGTCACGCCGCAGACGCTCAACAGACGCTTACTGCCAAACCCAGCGCCAACGCGGCGCCGACTCAAGGACCAAAGTGGCGGAGAGGGTGGGATTCGAACCCACGTGCCGGAATTACCCGACCATCCGATTTCGAGTCGGCGCCGTTATGACCACTTCGGTACCTCTCCGATTAACTTAACGCTCTTTGATTACTGTGACCTGATCGGCGGCTGGCTTGAAAACCCCTTTGTCAAGAGCCCCTCCGGCCCTTAATCCGTTTATTCTACCGCACTAGCACACGGCTTGCCTCATCGAGGAACCTGCCCGAGCGCACGGGACTCCAAACCATTCCTACCGTGGAAACATCCAAGACATCGAAGGCGTTGGCACCCTGGGGGAAAGTGGCCATGGCGATATCCGCCGTGACCCTGCTCAGCACCTATGCGCCGGTGCCGGGACTGCTCGGGCAGATCAAAGCGCTCGGCGTCCTGCGGGTCGTCACACGCACCGGCCCGTTCTCGTTCTACCGCGGCGGCGATGGGGTGCCGGCCGGTCCGGAATTCGAACTGGCGCAACGTTTTGCGCGGGAGCTCGGCGTGCGCCTGCAGATCATGCCGCTCAACAGCTTCGCGCAAATCTACGCGGCAATCGACAACGGAAGCGCCCACCTCGCCGCGGCCGCACTGAAGATACCGCGCACACCCATCCGCGGAATCGTGTTCGCACCACCCTACGAACGGGTGCGGGAGCATTTGATCTATCTGCGCGGCGCACGCCGGCCGGGCTCGCTCGCCGATTTGGGCGACGGCGACTTGGAAGTGGCCGCGGACAGCGCGCATGCGCGCACCTTGTATGCGGCGAGCCAACGGATTCCCGATCTCGTATGGATACAGAACGCCAGCACCGACACGCAGGCGCTGCTCGACAAGGTCGCCGACGGCGCCATCGACTACACGATCGCCGACTCGGCCGAGTTCGCGCTCGCACACAGGGTGCATCCGCGGCTGCGCATCGCCTTCGACCTGCCGACCACCCGCTCGCTCGCCTGGGCGGTGAGCGCGGACGACCGTCACTTCGTCGGCCGAATCGCCAGTTTCTTCGCCGGACTGCGCGCGAACGGCAAGCTCGCTTCCATATTGATGCGTTACTACGGACGCGCCGAGAGCATGGATTTCGTTGGTCCGCGCGATTTTCTGCGCCAGATGCAGAAACGCCTGCCCTTGTACCGAAAGTGGTTTCAGCAAGCCGCGGCCGCAAGTGGCGAAGATTGGCGCCTGCTCGCGGCGATCGGCTACCAGGAATCCAAGTGGAATCCGACGGCGACCTCGCCGACCGGCGCGATGGGATTGATGCAGTTGACGCATGAAACGGCGATCCGCGCCGACGTGAAGAATCCCGACGACGCCCGCCAGAGCATCTTCGGCGGAGCCCGCTACTTCAAGCTCGTGTTCGACACCATTCCTGCGCACGTGCCCGAGCCGGACAGGACGTGGTTCGCGCTCGCCGCCTACAACATCGGCTTCGGGCACCTGGAGGATGCCCGCGTACTGGCGCAGAAGGCGGGCCAAAATCCGGATTCCTGGCAGGATGTACGCAAGTTCCTGCCGCTGCTCGCCCAGCCACAGTGGTATCAGCAAACGCGAAACGGCTATGCTCCGGGCTGGGAACCGGTGCGCTACGTGGACAACGTGCGCGGCTATCGCGACATGCTCGATTGGGCCTGGGGCCCCACCAGCTCCGCATCACTGAATTGAGCCGCGGCGCCGATCAGCGCGCCCGGCGCGCCGCGAAAAAGCGGCGCAACAGATCCCCGCAGTCGTCGCTGCAAACGCCCCCATAGACATCGAGTCGATGGCTCAGGCGCGGCTCGCGTGGCAGATCGAACACGCTGCCGCATGCGCCGGCCGCGGGATCCCAGGCGCCGAATACCACGCGTGAGACGCGTGCGTTCAGCAGCGCGCCGGTGCACATCGCGCAAGGCTCCAGGGTGGCGTAGAGCGTCGCGCTCTCGAGACGGTAATTGCGCCTCTTGAGCCCGGCGGCGCGCATCGCGACGAT
>JABEVI010000034.1 GCA_013044085.1 Steroidobacteraceae bacterium | reverse complement strand
CTAAGGAGAACCCCGTGGTCCGACAAGTGCAAGATGCCTACATCGTCGCCGCCGCCCGAACGCCGATCGGCCGTTCGCACCGCGGCGTGTTCCGTAATACCCGTCCTGACGACCTGCTGATCACCGCGATTCACCGTGCGCTCGCGCAGGTGCCGGGCCTCGATCCGCTGGCGATCGAAGATGCCATCATCGGCTGCGCCATGCCGGAGGCCGAACAGGGCTTGAACATGGCGCGCGTCGCGGCGCTGCTCGCCGGACTGCCGAACCGGGTCGGCGGCGTCACGGTCAATCGCTTCTGCGCATCGGGCCTGACCGCGATCCAGATGGCCGCGGACCGCATCCGCGTCGGCGAAGCCGAGGTGATGCTCGCCGGCGGCGCCGAGAGCATGAGTCTCGTGCCGATGAGCGGCAACAAGCCGTCGCTGAACCCCTCGCTGTTCGATCGCGACGAGAACATCGGCATCGCCTACGGCATGGGCCTGACCGCGGAAATGGTGGCCTCGCGATGGAAGGTGACGCGCGAGCGCCAGGATGCGTTCGCGCTAGAGTCGCACCGACGCGCGCTCGCGGCGATCGCGGCGGGCGAATTCGCCGACGAAACCACGGCCGTCGACGTCGTCGAACGAATGCCGGACCTGGCCGGCGGCACGCTGCGCACGACGCGCCGAACCGTCACCGCCGACGAGGGGCCGCGCGCCGACACGACGCTCGAGGCGCTCGCCCGTTTGAAACCGGTGTTCGCCTCGCCGCGCGACCCCGGCGGGCGGGCAACCGGCCTGGGCACCGTGACGGCCGGCAACAGTTCGCAGACCTCGGACGGCGCCGGCGCGCTGATCCTCGCCTCCGAGGATGCTGTGCGGCGTTTCGACCTGAAGCCACTGGCCCGCTTCGTCTCTTTCGCGGTGCGCGGCGTGCCACCCGAGGTCATGGGCATCGGCCCGATCGAGGCGATACCGGCCGCGCTCAAGGCCGCCGGCGGCCTGTCTCTCGAGCAGATCGGCTGGATCGAACTCAACGAAGCCTTCGCCGCCCAGTCGCTCGCCGTGATCGACACGCTGCATCTGGACACCGACAAGGTCAATCCGCTTGGCGGAGCGATCGCGCTCGGTCATCCGCTTGGCGCCACCGGCGCGATCCGTGCGTGCACGGCGATCTACGGCATGCGCCGGCGCGCATTGCGCTACTCCATGGTGACTATGTGCATCGGCACCGGTCAGGGCGCGGCCGGAATCTTCGAGAGGGTGTAGCAGAACGCCGTCATCGGCCGCGCCGTCATCGGCTACACCCGCTGCCGGCCTAGCCGACGACGGCGGCGCCATTCCCACCCGATCAGGCCGACAAACACGAGGTCGAACAGCGTCAACGCGATGAGCGGGATCGCGGCCGTTTGCCAGATTCGCACGCATTGATAGGCCAGCAACGCACTCAGCATGGCGATGCTCACCGGATAAGCCCAGCGCTCGTCGCGCAACAAGCCGATGGCCATGATGAGCTTGGCGGTGCCTTGCACGAGCAAGTACAGGCCGCCGAATTCGCGCGTCCCGATCGAGAGGTTGCGCGCCAGCCGCAACAGGTGGTTGGCGATGAAGTCGCCCGGATCCTCGAGCAGCTCGCCGCGCGTCAACGCCGAGACCGCCCACAGGATTTGCGGCCGCGTCGTCAACAGCAGCGCACCGCCTCCGAGCATTTCGGCCATGCCATCCAGGCCCTTGATCGCGATGCCGATCGTGAACAGGCGATGCCAGAACCTCGTCCAGTCGTGCCGCATTGACTGCGCCTGTTTCGACACCATTGGGGAGGGATGATATCCTCGATCGGGCACCAACCGCACGATCTGGCCGGAGGGCTGGGACCGTCATCGATCTACGCAGACAAGGCGGGGAAAATCCCGACGCCTTCTCGCTCGACAAGGTGAATCAAGACAAGGCCGGCCGCCGGGTTCTGAGCGACCTGAGCGTTTCGCTGCCGAAGGGCGGCTTTTCGACACTGATTGGCCCGAGCGGCGCGGGCAAAACCTCGCTGCTGCGCCTGTTGAACCGGCTGGACGACCCCGCGTCGGGCACGGTGTGCTTCATGGGGCGCCCGATCGCCGATGCTCCGGTGCGCGCCCTGCGCCGCGAAGTCGGATTCGTATTTCAGACACCGTCGATGTTCCCCGGCACCGTGGCGCAAAACCTGCTGATCGTACCCACGCTCGGCGGCCAGGCAGCCGCCGACCCACCCTCGGTTGGCGAGGCGCTGCGCCAGGTGGAACTCGACACGGATTTCGAGCATCGCATCGCCGCCGAGCTTTCCGGCGGCGAGAAGCAGCGCGTGGCCCTGGCGCGCGCCTTGATGACCCGGCCACGGATACTGTTGCTCGACGAGCCGACCGCGGCGCTCGACCCGGAGGTTGCCGAGCAGTTGATGCTGACGCTGCGGCGACTGCGCGAAGACTCCGGCTTGACCATCGTGATGGTCACCCATCGGCTGAGCGAAGCGCGGCTCGCGAGCACCTATGCGGTCATGCTCGAGGCCGGCCGCCTCGTGGAGGCCGGACCCGCGGATCGTTTCTTCAGCACCCCCGCCACGGCACGCACGCGCGAATTCATCACCGCGGGCCGGCAAGGATCGGAGCCGGCATGACGACGCCGACGATCGAAATCGGCTGGGCACGGCTCGCCCTCGCCTCCGCACTGATCATGGTCGCGATCGCGCTCTCGGCGTGGCAACGTCTGGGGCTTGCAAAATCACTGGCCATCGGCGCCATCCGCGCGCTCGTGCAGCTGACGCTGATCGGTTATGTGTTGGTGTGGTTGTTCAACACCAACCGCTGGTACCTGGTCTTAGGCGTGTTGCTGTTGATGGTGCTGACTGCGACGCTCGCCGCGACGGCCCGCAGTCCCGGCGGCCGCCCGGCGCGCCGGCGATTGCGGCCGATCTGCTTCGTGTCGATCCTGCTCGGCTCGAGCCTGACGATCGCGTATGTCGGCGCGGTCGTCATCGATGTCACACCCTGGTACAACCCGCGTTACCTGATTCCCCTGTTCGGGATGATCGTGGGCAACGCGATGAACGGCGCGGCGCTCGCGGCGGGGCGGCTGCAATCGGAAATGGCGTCCGGGCGCGCGCAAATCGAAGCATACCTCGCCCTCGGCGCATCGCCACAGCAAGCCAGCGCCGAACCGGCACGCCGCGCCACGATCGCTGCGATGATTCCGACGATCAATTCACTCGCGGTCGTCGGAGTGGTGTCCCTGCCGGGCATGATGACGGGCCAGATCCTCGCCGGATCGGCGCCGACGCTCGCCGTGCGCTATCAGATCGTCGTCGTGTTCATGCTCGCCGCGGCGACCGCGCTGACCGCGACCGGCATCGTGCAGTGGTACCGAAGAAGTTTCTTCACGAGTGCCGCTCAATTATTACCCCCCATTCAGCTCTAGGCGCCCCGCGGCGCGAGGAATTTCGCAACATGGATCTGCAGCTTCGCGGCTTGAGCGCCGTCGTCACCGGAGGATCGGCGGGAATCGGCAAGGAAATCGTCCGCACCCTCGCCGGCGAGGGTTGCAATGTGCATTTCTGCGCTCGCGGCCGCGAACGCATCGCTACGACGCTGGCCGAGCTGCGCGGGCTGCCCGGCACGGTCGAGGGTGAATCCGTCGACGTGGCGGACCCCGAAGCGGTGACGCGATGGCTGGCGGCGGTCGGCCGCTTCGACATCCTGGTCGCCAACGTCAGCGCGCTCGCCGACGACTGGCGCACCACCTTGCGTGTCGACCTCGAGGGGACCGTGCATGTGACCGAGACGGCGATTCCGGTGCTGCAGGGTTCCGCTCACGCCGCGATCACCTTCATCGGTTCCAAGACCGCTTCCTACGAGGCGCCGCACTCACCATCGTACGGCGCGTCCAAGGCGGCGATGGCGCACTACATGAAATCCTTGTCTTCCCGACTGCTGCCGACGGTGCGCGTAAACGTCGTCTCCCCGGGAGATATTCTGTTCGACGGCGGCTATTGGGACGGCGTGCGTCGACGCGATCCGGCGGGATTCGCGCGCACCGTGCAGCGCAATCGCATGGGCCGTTTCGGTGCCCCCGACGAAGTGGCGCGCGTCGTCGCCTTCATATCGAGTCCGGCGGCCGCCTTCGTCTCCGGCGCCAACTGGTACGTGGACGGCGGCTCGGTCGCGCAGGTGCAGTTCTAGGGCGCTTCCGGCCGCACGGCCTCGAGGCCGTGGCCCGCCGGACCGGACTCGCGCCGCCAGAGCACGAAGACGGATAAAAAGGCGATGAATCCGATGACGCCGAAGAACCACAGCATCGGATCGTAACCGGCCGGATTGCGCGGTCCGGCGTGCGCCCGATCGTTGAGCCAGCCGGCCGCGAGGTTGCACACGGCGAGGCCGAGGTTCTGCAACAGGTTGATCAATCCATAGGCGGTGCCGAGCCGGCGCGGTTCGACGAGCATCGCCGTCGATGGCCAGATCACGGCCGGCACCACCGAGAAGCTGATGCCCATCAGCGCCGTGGAGATCCATAGACTCCAATGGGTCGTTCCGAGGATCAGGAATGTCGTCGGCAGCAACAACGTGCCGAAGGTCATCATCATCGCCCGGTGCCCGCGCCGATCGGCGATGAAGCCGAACAGCGGCGTCGCGAAGATTGCCGCGAAGAACACCCAGCTGTTGGCGAGCCCCGCCTGTTGCAGCGTCAGCCCCTTTGCGTCCTGGAAAAACTCGATCGCAAAGGTGCTGCGAAACGGGAAGAACACGGATGCGAACAGCACATTGAGCACGAGGATGTACCAAAACGAGCGGTCGAAACGGACGATGTCCGCCCACACGATCCCTTGCCGCTCGCCCGCCGGCCCCGGCGGTGCCGCGGGACGCGCAAAGCCCACGAAATAGATCAATGCGGCGAGAAAGCTCGCTCCCGTGATCAGGGCGCCGAGCCACAAGGGCGACTGCCATCCGCGGGCATAGACCGCCCGCGCCCAGTCCGGAGAGGTGTCGGCCGCATAGGAACCGATGCGCGCCAGGCTGAAAAACAGCGCCATCGCCAGCGCCATGCCGCCGCCCGCGAACCACTGCGCGAGTCCCGCGAGCAAGGCGATGAACAACGCCTCCTCGCTGACTCCGAAGATCAAGCGGCCGACCACCATCACCGAATACGGATCCGCCACCGCCGTCAATACGGCCCCGAGCAAGCACAGCCCGGAGGTCACGATCGCAACCCGCGCCGCGCCGTAGCGATCGATCAACATCCCGCCGGCGAGCGCGAGCACGACGTTCGGCAGGCTGAACACAGCGTTCAGCAGGCCGATCTGCGCCTGGCTGAAGCCGCGCTGGGTGCGCAGGAAATCGGCGATCGGAGCGATCGCGTCGTACTCGTAATAACAACCGGCGATCGCCGCACTGAACAGCGCGAGAACCCACCACCGCCTGCGCGGTGAAGAGTCCATCGGCGCGCCGGCGACGCCCCCGGCCATCGTCACCGGATTCTCGCCCCTTGACGCAGAAGTTCCTTCTGCACCACCGACACATCGAGACGCTCGAAGGCCTGCCCGGTCTTGCAGGACATCGCCGCCGCGACGCCTGCGCCCTGCCCGCTGACCGCGCAGCACATCATGTTGCGCACCGCGGCGTGCGATGTCTTGTCCCCGCCGATGGCGCGTCCCGCGACGAGCAGATTGCCGGTCCCTTTCGGCACCAACGCACGATACGGCACCTGGAAGTACCGTCCCGTCGTCGGCAGGATCAACAGCCCATAGCCGTCGATGAATTCCGGGAAAATCCCGATCGAATCCTCGAAGCGGCCTTGTTCGCGCACGTCGGCCGCGGTGAGGTTGTACAGCGCGTCGATCTTGCGCGTGTCGCGAATGCCGAGGGTCATGCCGAAATTGCGCAACTTGGCCGTTTCGCAGCCCGGCATGAAGCGGCGCAAGGCCTCGATGGCATGAATCGCCTGGCGCCTTCCCTCGATCTCGCCGCGGGTCAGGTCGGACGGATCCGTGCCGTCGATTTGCGGCAGGTGGATCAGGTTCAAATACGTCAGATCCCCCTGATCACTGACGGTCCCCCAGGTGCCGGCGATCGTGCTGAGGCTCGCCGGGATCACGCCGGCGGCCACCGCCTGTTTGAACGGCTTGCGCAGGAACGGCGAGAACAGATCATCCTCCTTGCCGGTCGTCTCGATGCTCCATTCGCCGTTGCCCACCCAGTCCTTGTAGGCCTGCGGGTCCGCCTTCACCTGGTCCATGAAGCGTCGTTTGTCGACGCCGCTCATCGAGAACATCACCGACGCGGCCATCATCTGCTCGCGCGGCGTCTTGCACACCGGCGAACCGGCGCGCGCGACCAGATCGGCATCACCGGTCGCGTCGATCACGCGCGCGGCCAGGATCGCTTCACGACCCGCCTTGCTCTCGGTGATCACGCCGCGAATCATCCCGCCTTCGATGATCGGCGCGACGCACAGCCGGTGCAAAAGCGGCAGCACGCCCGCCTCCTCGACGAGTGCGTCCGCGACCCACTTGAACATCTCCGCATCGAGCGCATGGCTCAGCGACTGCGGCTCGGGGAGCGCGGCGCCCATCGCCTTCGCGCGCTGCTCGAACTCGATGCCGATGCCCTCGGAGTCGACCGTATGCTCATGGCGGTACCAGGCAAAGCCCTCGACGCCCACCTGCGTGATGTTGCCGCCGAAACAGCCGTTGCGATCGAGCAGCGCCGTGCGCACGCCGGCGCGCGCCGCGGCCAGCGCCGCGGCGAGTCCTCCCGGCCCGCTGCCGACGACGAGCACATCGGTCTCGAGCACCACATCCACCGCACGCGCCGCCTCGACGATTTGTTGGGTCATCAGATTTCATCCACCCTTGAACGACCCCCGATGGTAGGTCGCGCGAATCGAATCGTCCATGGGTCGGAGGCAAAATCAAAAAATGAACCGCCCGAGTCGGTCGCACTCTGCGACGCGGCGGGAAAGATCGTACCCGCTGGCGGCGAGCGCTGTTTGATACACGTGTCAAACTTGACAACCGCGGAACGCGGCGCCTATCTTCAGTCGTTCTCCAACGTGCCTGCAACAGCAACGGGCTGGGTGTTGGTTGCCAACAGCCAAGCTCTTCTGCTCGGAATAGAAATAACAATTGAGGGGTCACTCCATGCAAAGGTCGCGTTTATGGTCTTCCGCGCTGGCCACGGTCGCCGGAACGATTGCAACGGTCTTGACCTGCTCGCCGGTCCGGGCCGCGCAGCAGTCGCTTCATTTGACGGTCAATCTCTCAGGTTATGCCAGTAGCGTCGTTGCGCAGGCGCAGCCGGGCGTGCCCCACGTGCTTTATGCGAACACGGCGGCCGGCAAGATGTCGCAGAGTGCGCAGGAGTTCGAGATGCGCGGGGGCGGCTCCGGGAATTCCTCAGGCGACTGGCAGGAGCAACACAAGGGCACCCGCTATCCCGGCACGCTGGAGTACCACGGCGGGCAGACGATTCAGACGGCCACCCAGTACTTGATCTACGTCGATACGACTCCCAACGCGTCATGCAGTTCGAAGGCCTCGATTGCCTCGTGTTGGGGTGATCCGGCCGGCTTCCTGCGCGATCTGGGCAGCAGCCAAATGATTCACATCACTGACCAGTACGTTAACTCCCAGGACGGCGACCGGTACCGCGTGTATCCGAAGCCCATCATGGTGAGCGTGCCAGGCCTGCCTCCCGGCACCCCGTTGTCGGACGGGGACATGCAGCAGATCGTATACACGGTGACGTCTGCGTTCGGACTGCCGACTGGCTTTCACGCGATTTACAACATTTTCCTCTCGCCGGGTCAGGATGAGTGTCAATTCTCCGGAACGTGCTACTCGCCGGACAATGCGAACAGTTTCAAGTACTGCGCGTACCACAATGCCACTCAGTTCCCGAACTCAGCCGTGGCGATCTACACGGTTGAACCGTATCAGGACGTGAGCGGCTGCTCGGTCCGGCCGAACACCGGCAACGGTCAGCTCGTGGATTCGACGAACTCCGTGCTTTCGCACGAGACGTTCGAGACCATCACCGATCCGAATACCGTGGGCGCCTGGCCGACCGGCTGGTGGAACGAGGAGGACAACGGCGTATTCGGCCAGGAGATCGGCGACGAGTGCAGCTTCCTCGCCGTCAATCCGCCGCCGCCGGCGGTTCCGGGACCGACAACGACGGTGTACTTCGACCCGAGCCGAGTTCAGTTGAACGGTAATGCCTACTGGATCCAGCCTGAGTACAACAATGCAGCGCACGCCTGCACTACCCATCCCGGCGGTGGGGACGGCTAGGTCAACGGCTGAGTCCTGGGGCGGGCCTGCACTGCTCTTGTTGTTGATGTCTCGCGGGCGGGGTTTCCGATGTGCCCCGCCCGCGAGCGTTCTGCGGGGGCGAAGCGCTCGATGAATGCCTGGATCACGCAGACACAGCGTCTGTGGGAGACGAATTATCAATCAGGCGGCGACGGGAGTTTCGTATAGCCCGTTGAAGTGCGGTTCCCAGGCATGGTGAACCAGGCTTGCCTGCGGTGATGAAGGACTCCCAGCACGATTAGCCGGCGTGTTACCGTCGAGGGAACGGCGCACGCGAACGCCGTTGTAACAGGGAAGCCGGCCGCCGCTTCAGGCCTTGGCGAAGCGGTAATGCACCACCAGCCATTCCTGGCCTCCGGCATAGCCAAACAGCTCCGCGCAGGACATCCAGAACATGCGCCAGCGCTGGAACCACAGGTTGGCCGCCTCGGCCCCATAGGCCTCGACCAACACCGGCATCACCTGCGCACGCCGCGCATCCTGATTGGCCAACCAATGATCGGCGGTGCGCCGATAATGCGTACCGTCGAGGTACCAGCGCTCCTCCAGACGCAGCTCACGCTGGAACCATAGAAGCGTGTCGGCCGCCGGCATGAGGCCGCCGCTGAAGAAATGGCGGCCCATCCAGTTGTCATCGCCCTCGGTCTCGAACGCATACATCAGCGACTGATGCGCAAATACGTGCACGAACAGCTTGCCACCCGGCTTCAACCAGCCGCCGATGCGGGCGAGCAAGGTCTCGTAATTTCGCATGTGTTCGAACATCTCGATCGAGACGCAACGGTCGAATCGGCCGGCTGGCAGGTCCAGCTGATTGACGTCGCACGTGATCACCTGCACGTTCGCCAAGCCCCGCCGCCGGCACTGCCCCTCGATGTACTCGCGCTGCTGATTCGAATTCGAAACCGCGACGATCGCGGTCCGCGGAAAGCGCTCGGCCATCCACAGGGTCAGCGATCCCCAGCCGCAGCCGAGTTCGAGCACACTCTGGCCGTCGGCGAGTTCGGCCCGCTCGGCGTACAAACCCAGCATCGCCTCCTCGGCCTGATCGAGCGACTCGTCGCCGCGCGGATAATAGCAAGCCGAATATTTCAACCGCTTGCCGAGGCACAACTCGAAGAAAGCCGGCGGCAGCTCGTAGTGCTGCCGATTCGCGGTGTCGGTATGGATCGCGACCGGGCTTTGCTTGAGCATCTCGATGCGTTGGGCGAAACGCTGCGCCTGCGCAGCAAGCCCGCCGCGGCGTTCATCACGCAGCCGCCGCGCGCACAGCCCGCGGATGCCCTTGCGCAGCAGCACGTCGGGTAACCGGCCGCGCTCGGCGAGACCCAGCAGCCCGGACGGCGGCGGCGTCGGCGGCGTCGGCTGGGCCGAGCCCTCGGGCTTGCTCATCAGCAGGTGCGCGACACCGATCGAGCGCTCGCGGAAGCCGCCTTCGCAGTAGGCCAGGTAGAACTCCCACAGGCGCAGGAACCGATCCTCGAATCCTTGCGCGCGCGCCTGCGGCAGGCGCTCCATGAAGCGTTCGCGCCAGGCCTCGAGCGTGCGGGCGTAGGAGGCACCGAAATCCTCCAGGTGCAGAAGCGTCAGGTCGCTGCTGCGGGTCTTGGCGGCGAGCAATGCGTTGATCGAGGGAATGAAACTGCCGGGGAACACGTGCCGCTTGATGAAGTCGACCGTCTTCAACGCCTGTTCGTAGCGGTGATCCTCGATGGTGATCGCCTGCAGCAACGCCAGCCCGCCGCCCTTCAACAAGGCCCCCATCCGCTCGAAGTAGGCATCGAGGTAAGCCGCGCCGATCGCTTCCACCATTTCGATCGATACCAGCTTGTCGTACCGGCCGCGCAGGTCCCGGTAGTCCTCCAGCAGCACGGTGACGCGCCCGCTCAGGCCGGCCGCGGCGATCCGCTCGACCGCGAGCGCGTGTTGTTCACGGGAGATGGTGGTCGTGGTGACGCGGCAGCCGTGGTATTTCGCCGCGTGCAACGCAAAGCCGCCCCAGCCGGTGCCGATCTCGATGACATGATCCGAAGGCTTCAGCTCGAGTTTTCGACAGATGACCTCAAGCTTGCGGGTCGAGGCGGCCTCGAGTGTGTCATCCGCGCCCTGCCAGATCGCCGACGAATACAGCAAATCGCTGCTGAGAAACAGACGGAAAAAATCGTTGCCTAGATCGTAGTGCGCCGCGATGTTGCGGCGGCTGCCGTCGCGGGTATTCCTGCGCAGCGCATTCCATGCCCGCATCGCGATGCCGCCGAGCCGCGCCGCACCGCCCTCCATCCCGTCGAGCCAGTCACGGTTGCGCACCAACAGCTGTATCAAGCCGACCAGATTGTCGCAGCGCCAATGCCCGTCCATCCAAGACTCGCCCGCGCCGACGCTGCCATTGGCCGCGACCGCGCGATAAAACGCCATGTCGAGCACCTCGACATGCACGATCAGATCGGGCCGCGCCGAGCGGGGTGTGCCGAATTCGACCGTGCCCCAGGCATCGCGCAGCGTCAGCCGGCCGTGGCGAAGGCCGGCCATACGCCCGAGAAGGCGGCTGCGCAGGAAGCGCGTGCCGGCCGACGCAGCGCCGGCGGTGGTGGGTTCGGGAACATCCGGTCTGACGATGGCGTTCATGGGATCCTCAATGCGGTTGCGGGTGATCATGGACAGGGTTGCGCTTCATCCACAGACGCAGTGCCTGCCAGTGGATGGCACCGATGACCTGGGCCGTCATCAACGGATAACGCCAGAGCACGCGGGCGAGCGATGCACCGCAGAGTGGCAGGCGCCTGAGGCACAGCGTGGCGTCGAACTCCCTCTCGCCTTCGCGCAGCACGTCCATGTGAACCTGAAGATCCTCTCCTGGCACGGTAAAACGCCAGTCGTAGGTCCGATCCATCGGCATGAACGGCGAGACGTGAAAGCTCTTCGCAAACGTCCATCTCAAGCTGCGTCCACGGCGCAACGCGGTCTCCAGGGGAAGCACGTAGGCGTGCCGCTCGCGCCAGGGCGTGTTGGTGATTTCCGCCAGAATGCACGCCAGCGTCACCCCATCGGCCTCATAGCAGTAATAGAAGCTGACCGGGTTGAACACCACGCCGGCGTAGCGCAGATGGGTCAACAATCGAATCGGTCCCGGCGGCCGCCGGCCGGTCGCCAGCGCGACACGCCGACGCACCGCCTCCTCCAAGGATAGGTCTGTCGGACCGAGGTAGTCGGCGCGTTGGAAGCGCGCGAGGTTCGCATGCCGCTGCGACCACAGCCAGCGTCGCTCGAACACCCGGTCGATCTCGCCCAGATCCAGATACAGCTGCGCCATGCGATATTCGAAACGATGCGCATGCGGCGCCAGACGATGGTGGCGCACGCGTCCTTCGTAGACGGCGCTCGCGAACGGCTCGCTTCGGTCCTGCGCCACAATCCGCGCCGCGGGCCTCATGCCGCCGCCTCCCAGCGGACACCCTGCGCCGCGGCCGCTTCCACGGCACTGCGCAGGCCATCCTCGTGAAAGCCCCAGCCCCAGTAGGCGCCGGCAAACCAGGTATGCCTGCGGCCCTGGATCTCGGCCTTGCGCTGCTGCGCGGCCACTGACGCCGCGGTGTAGAGCGGATGCTGGTAGGTCATCCGCGCCAGCACTTTGCCGGGGTCGATGTCCGCGGTGCGATTGAGCGTGACGACGAAGGCTTCCGGTGCATCGAGACCTTGCAGCAGGTTCATGCAATAGCTCACGGTGCACGCACCGCCCGGGTCCCGCGGCAGCCAGGCGTTCCACGCCGCCCAGGCCCGCCGCCGGCGCGGCAGCACGCGCGCGTCGGTGTGCAGCACCGCCTCGTTGCTCTGATAGCCCATCGCCGTGAGGATCGATGTCTCGCGGGCATCGGCATCGGCAAGCAAGGCGAGCGCCTGATCGCTGTGACAGGCGAGCACCACCCGGTCGAAGCGTTCAGGCCCCGCGGCGCTCAGCAATTGCACGCCGTCGGCGTCGCGTCTGATCGAGTGGACCGGACAGCTCAGGCGCTCGCGCACCGACCAGCCCGCCCGCAGAGCCTTCACGTACGAGGATGAGCCGCCACTCACCACCCGCCACTGTGGACGGCCGCCGAGCTGCAGCATCTGGTGGTTGGCCATGAACTGCAGCAGATAGCGCACCGGGAAGCGCAGAATCTGCGTGGCCGGCGAGGACCACAATGCGCTCGCCATCGGGATCAGATGCTCGTCGCGAAAGGCCGCTCCATAGCCGCCCGCGAGCAGATACTCGCCGAGCGTCTGTGCCTGCCCGCTCGTCGACAACAAGGCTGGCGCCTCGCGATAGAAGCGCACCAGATCGCGCACCATGCCGAGAAAGCGCGGCGAGAACAGATTGCGCCGCTGGCAGAACAGCCCATTCAGCGTACCTGCGTTGTATTCGAGCCCGCTCGCCTCGTTGTGCACCGAAAAGCTCATGGTGGTCGGCTGCGAGGCCACGCCGAGTTCGGCGAACAGTCGTGCGAGCAAGGGGTAATGCACCGGGTTGTAGACGATGAAGCCGCTGTCGATCCGATAATCGCGGCCACGCAGACGCACCTCGTGGGTGTGCGTATGCCCGCCGAGACGGCCGTCCGCCTCGAACAAGGTCACCTCATGCTGTCGCGACAGCAGCCATGCCGAGGCAAGTCCGGCGATGCCCGAGCCGACCACGGCGATACGCATGGGCTCAACCGATCGCCCGGGCATGCACCCAGACCGGCAGCGGCTTGAGTTCACTCACCAGGCCCAGCATCGACATGAGTTTCAGTCCGTACCAGGAGATGTCGATCTCCCACCAACGGAATCCCTGGCGGCTGCTGCCGGGGAAGAAGTGATGGTTGTTGTGCCAGCCTTCGCCGAAGGTCAGCAGCGCGAGCCACAGGTTGTTGCGGCTGTCGTCCCGCGTGGCGAAACGGCGGCTTCCGAACCGGTGAGCCAGCGAGTTGATCGTCACCGTGGCATGGAACAACACCACTGTGGAAACGAAGAAACCCCAGATCAGCATCTGCGCCCCGCCGAACCCGTACAGCGCGGCGGCCAGCAGCACGGGCACCAGGGTATCGTAGCGATCGAGCAGGCGAAGCTCGCGGTACTTCGCCAGATCCGGCACTCTGGCCAGATCCGTGCGGAAATTTCGCGGCGTGAGGAACCAGCCCGCGTGGCTCCACCAGAAACCATGGATGCGCGGCGAATGCGGATCGCCCGCGGTATCGGCGCACCGATGGTGGTTGCGGTGATGGGCGGCCCACCACAACGGCCCGCGCTGCACACACGAGGCGCCGATCACCGCAAACACGAACTGCAGGCCGCGCGAGGTACGGAACGCGCGATGCGAGAAGTAGCGGTGATAGAACCCGGTCAGGGCGAACATGCGCACCGCATACATCGTCCCCGCGACGACGAGCGCCGACGTCGAAACGCCGACCCAGATCACGCCCAGGCAGGCCACGTGCATGGCGATGAAGGGCGCGGCGCGCAACCAGTCGATGCGATCCTCGCGCCCCGTCTCGGTCTCGACGGCAACCCCGGTGTCGAACCAGCGGCGGATCGTACGCATCATCCACGACCGCTGCGCCGGGGTCCTTTCTTCGGAAACTGTCATACAAGTCTGTCCCTGAGCGTTTGCGCCCGAAGATACGGGCAAACGCCGGCAACGGATGCATTCGCCGGACAGATAACGCGCCGGCGACCACAGGCCGGTCGCAGCGGTTCTTCTAAGCCGCGCCGATCGCTCCCTTCGCGACCACCGGTCCGCTCGGCTCACCCGTCGGCGAACCGCCCGCCGGCTCCAGGGACACGGCGAGCATCGCGGTCGGGCCGAGCCGCGCCATCAGCGCCGAATTCAACGCAATCGTGGTGGGTCGGTCGAGTGCGATCATGCCGACCGCGACGGGTTTCTCTCCGGCCGGGATCAACCACAGCTCCGCGGCGCGCCCCGATGGCGCCGGCGCCGGCGTGGCCGGTACGACCACCATGCGGGCGTGCCGCAAATCCATGGTTGCCGTCCATTCGGCCACACCGTCCGTCTGCTGCAGGGTTGCCGCCATGTACTCGATGCGGTTTCCCGGCCGGGTCCGGCGCGCCGCAAGCGGCATCATCAGCACGAACGCCAAAACCAGCGACATGGCAAGCGCACCGACGCCGAGCGAGCGCCACAGGCGCAGGTCATTCCACAGATTCCTTCGCGGCGCGATCCGGCCGGACGCGTTCATCTGTAGCGCATCGCAAATCCGCGCCCAGACATAGGGCGCCGGGGCCAGCGCGGCGATGGGCTCGGCAAGCGGCATCAGCCGTCGCTGCCACGCTTGCAAGGCGATGGCCGCCTCGGCGCGGGTCTCGGCCTCATGAGCCACGGCGGCGCGCTCATCGGCGTCGAGCACCCCGAGCACGTACTCGGCAAAGCGCAGCTCCGGCTGCTCGTTGTCGCCGGAGGCACTCATGATTCCAGGCACGTGCGTAACTGCATAAGACTGCGGCGGATCCAGCTCTTCATGGTCCCAAGCGGCACGTGGGTACGCACCGCCAATTCGTTATACGTAGCACCGGTGAAAAAAGCTTCACGCACGGCACGACGGTGTTGCGGCTCGAGTTGGTCCATGCAGCGTGCCAGCCGCTCGTATTCCTGGCTGGACTGGGCGTCGGCGGCCGGCGTCGGTCGCTCATCCAAGACTTCCTCCAGCGCCCCGGGATCCGCGGGCGCCTGCACGCGGCGCTGGCGCAACCGGTCGATCGCCTTGTTGCGCGACAAGGTGACCAACCAGGTGATCGCACCGGCCTTGGCGGCGTCGAAGCTCGCCGCGTAGCGCCAGACGCTCGTGTAGGTTTCCTGAAGGACTTCCTCCGCCTCGCCCCGATCGCGCAGCATGCGCAGACACACGCCGAACAGCATCGCCGAGGATCGCTTGTAGAGTTCGGCGAACGCCTTCTGGTCACCGCGACCGCTCAGCAACAGGAGTCGATCGAGTTCGGCACGCTCGCCGGGACTGGCAACACTCATGCCCGGATGGTAAACGAACCGCTCCGGCGCGGCGAGTTCAGCCGGCTCGCGGGGGGAACACGGCCGCTCTCTTGACCGTACCGTAGGCGAAGCTCGTTTCGAGTGCGGCGATGCCAGGAATGGTATGGATGTGCCGGCGGACGAAGGTTTCGTAGCTCTTGAGGTCGGCGACCAACACCCTCAGCATGTAGTCGTAATCGCCCGCCAACACGTGACATTCGAGGACATCCCCGATCTCCTGGATCGCACGCTCGAAGCGCCCCACCCGGTCGTCGGAGTGACGATCCAGCCGCAAGCGCACGAAGGCGGTCACCGGAAGTCCGAAGCGTTCCTCGTCGACGATCGCGGTGTATCCGCGGATGACGCCGGCGGCTTCGAGCATCCGCAAACGCCGCAAGCAGGGTGACGCGGACAAGCCGACTTTGCGGGCGAGGTCCTGGATCGAAATGCGGCCGTCGGCCTGTATCTCCTGCAGGATTTTTGAATCGATGCGATCTATTTTCGACATTTTATTGATCGATTCTGCCAAATATAAAACCTACTTTGGCATGTTTGGCAGCCCCTGCCAAGCCGATCCGGTTAGAATTTCCGCACCCCGCCGATCAGGAGAACTGCATGAGCACCGACACCTTCCATGCCCGCCAGCTCAGCCCGCTGCGCAACACCACCACCGCCGACTCGATGCGCGAACTCGTGGACGAGCAGTTGCGCCACTTCGGCATCGAGCCGTCCGGCTCCTATGGCCTAGCGCTGGCGCGCCTCACGGAGCATCTGTACGGCAGCAACGTCGCCGTCCAGGACCTGATCGCGGTGACGACCCGGGAACTCGCCGGGCTCGACCGCAAGGACCGCATCGCCTGGTTCAACGCCAAGCGCTTCGCGTGCTTCCAGATGGCGAAGATACTCGACAGCCTGCAGTCGCCGATGCGTGCGACCTACCAGTCCCTGGCGGGACCGGCCGGGATCGGCGCGGGGCGTGGACCGTATCCGATCTTCGACAACGTGACGGCGATCTTCTCGGCAACACCGGTCATCACCCGCACGGCCACCTATCTGTACGCCTGCGTCGAGTGGGCGGAGGACGCGTTCAAGGGCAAGGAGTTGCTCCACGAAATCTACTCGCGGCTCCTGAATCCGACCTCCGTCAGCCTCGCCAACCACATCGTCGATGTCGAAGCGGGACATCGGGCGCACGAGTATTTCGCCTGGAACTTCAACTCCGGCATGGCGGCGGTCGATGCGACGCTCGCCCATCTGGTCGGCTACCAGGACGTCGTCCTCGCGAGCCGCAACGTCTACGGCGGCGTCTATCAACTGCTGCACGATTGGTACGGCAAGCACAGCAATCTCGACGTCGGCATTCACTGGTTCGACGGCTACGAGGCCGCCGACGTCCAGCGGGCGCTGGCCGATGTGCGCCTGCAGTACGCCGAGCGGCTGGCCGGCGGCCGACGCGTCTACGTCTACATCGAAAGCCCCTGCAACCCGCATGGCTACGTGCTCGACGTTGCCGGCATCTGCCGGGTCGCGCACGAGGCGGGCCACACCGTCATCTGCGACGCGACCATCGGCACACCGTTTCTACAGCCGGTGTTGCGCCGAGAGGACCCGATGGAGCGGCCCGACTTCGTGATTCATTCCTACACCAAGGATCTCGCCGGCTACGGCGCGACGACGGCGGGCGTCGCGATCGGCCGCAACGAGGACATGTTTCTGCCGAAGGGCGCGAGCGCGGACGTGCGGCGGCCAAACGGGCGCACCGAGACGGTCCCCTGGGACGCGACGATGTTCTGGAACGTCTACTACATCAAGGGCGCGTTCCTCGACGCCGACAAGGCCTACGAAGTCATCAACGGCATGCGCACCCTCGAATTGCGCATGCTCGCCAAGTGCATCACCACCTCGGTGCTCGCCCGGGCGCTCGCCGCGCATCCACGGATCAACGTGAACTGCTCGGCTGTCCCCGGTCACGCCAACGCGCGCTTGCGCGAGGAGAACATGTTCCTGGGGCTGCCCGCACCGCTGTTCACGATCGACTTCGAACCCCGGCCCGGTCAGGAACCGCTGCCGCGCGCCGCATTCAAGGCGTTCTTCGACCTGCTCGAACCGGTGTTCGGGCTGCAAGTGAGCCTCGGCCAGACCAACACCGTCGTGCTCTGCCCTGCCCTCACCAGCCACTCGGAGTTGTCCGCGGAGGCGCTGCAGGACGCCGGGATTTCATTGACGACGGTCCGCGTCGCGGTCGGCAGCGAGGACCCGCGCAGTCTGCTCGCGCATCTGATTCGCGCCGCCGAGCTCGCCCTCGACCCCGTCGCACCGGGATTCTCGCGGCAGTTCATGCCGGCGCCGGCGGTCGATGCGCTCTATGTAGACACCTACACCGACGTGCACCGTCGCTACGTCGAGAGCCGCCCGAAGATGGCCGAGTTGCTGGGCTGAGGAGAGGATCATGAATGCAACGACGAGCATCGTCGCCAAGGCCGCGCCTTACCTTGCGGCGGGCCGCCGCATGCGCCGAACCCCCTATACGTCCCGGGTCGAGGCCCTCGGCTGCCGGGTGTTTTCGGTCTACAACCACATGCTGCTGCCGGAGGTGTTCCGCGGCGACGATGCGGACTACCACCACCTGAAGACGCACGTGCAGATCTGGGACGTCGGCTGCGAGCGTCAGGTGGAACTTGCGGGACCGGATGCGGCGAAGCTCGTGCAGCTGATGACCTGCCGCGATTTATCGCGCATGAGCGAAGGCCAGTGCCGTTATGTGCCGCTGGTCGACGAGGCCGGCGGCATGATCAACGACCCGATCGCGCTCAAGCTGGCCGCGGACCGATTCTGGCTGTCGATCGCCGACTCCGACGTGCTGCTCTGGGCGAAAGGACTCGCCGTGGGTTTGAATCTCGATGTGCGTTGCTCCGAGCCCGCGGTCTGGCCCATGGCGATTCAGGGACCGAAGGCCGGGGAATTGGCCGAACTCGTGTTCGGCAACGAGACCCGCTCGATCGGCTTCTTTCGCTTCAAGCGGATCGGCTGGCGTGGACACGAGCTGCTGGTCGCGCGCTCCGGCTGGAGCAAGCAAGGCGGCTTCGAAGTCTACGTCGATGACTGGGATCTGGGCGGGGCGCTCTGGGACGAGTGCATGGACAAAGGCCGGCCGCTCGACGTCGGCCCGGGCGCGCCGCACAACACGGAGCGGATCGAGGGCGGGCTGCTTTCCTACGGCAACGACTTCACGAACGCCAACAATCCCTTCGAGCTCGGACTCGACAAATACATCGACCTCGACAAGCCGGTCGATTTCATCGGCCGCACGGCCTTGGAGGCGATCCGCGCCAACGGCATCGGCCGGCGAATGATGGGCTTGTTCATCGACGCCCGCGAGCTGCCCGCGTGCGATGCCGCGTGGCCGGTTTTTCGGGGTGTCGAAGCCGCGGGCGAACTGAGCTCATGCGCCGTTTCGCCGCTGTTCGGCCAGGGCATCGGCTACGCGATGCTCGCGCGCGGCTGCTGGGACGCGGGCACCGCCGTGCGTGTCCGCGCTCCGGACGGCCGCTCCTTGTCGGCCACGGTGGCGCAGCTGCCGTTTTGCAAACCCTAGGCGCCCGCGGGAGCGGGGAAGCGCATGCTCACCGAGGTGCCCACCCCGCGCACGCTCGCGACGCGAACCGTGCCCTGATGCAAGTCGACGATCGCCTTGACGATCGAAAGACCGAGCCCCGTGCCCTGGCCGGCGCCGCGACGCCGTGCGGCATCGACCTGGTAGAACCGGTCGAACAACTGCGGAAGGTGATGCGCTTCGATTCCCTCGCCATCGTCCTCGACGCGCACCTCGACCGCGTCGGCGCCCGGGCGCAGCTCGATCCGCACCTCGCCGCCCGGCGGTGAATGGCGGATCGCATTGCTCAGAAGATTCGCGATCGCCTGGCGGAACAACAGTGGATCGGCGCTCACCTCGGCCTGGCCGATGATCCTGATGCGGATCGACTGCGCCGCCGCCTCCGCGGCCATGTGCGTCACCACCCAGGAGCAGATCTGTTCGGCGACGAAACGCTCGGGCCGCAAGGCCTGGTCGGCATGCTCGGTACGCGCCATGAACAACAGGTTCTCGATCAGACCACTGAGCCGCCGGCACTCCTCCAGTCCCGACTCGATCGCATCCCGATAGCTCTGGGCATCGCGCGGACGCATCAGGCAGACCTCGAGGGCGCCGCTCAAATTGCCGAGCGGGGTGCGCAACTCGTGGGCGAGATCGGCCGAAAAGCGCGACAAGCGGCCGAAAGCCTCCTCGATGCGCGCGAGCATCTCGTTGAACACCTTGACCAGTTCCTGCAGTTCATCCGGCCAGGGCGGGGTGAGCGGCAGCCGGGTCGACAGATCGGCCGGCGTGATCGCGCGGGCCGCGGCGCTGATGCGTGCGAGCGGCGCCAGCCCCTGTCCGGCGATCCAGCGTCCGACCAGCACGAGCAAGGGCACGAGCAGCACGAAAGCGAGCGCCAGCACCTGGCGCAGGTCGGTTTGCAAGGCCGCATCGCGCGTCACGTCGAGGGCCATTTGCACCACCGGCGCCGCGCCGCGCCCCACCGCACGCAGACGCACCGTGGTCAGCGCGTACTCCATGCCGTCGTGGCGATGGCGGCGCGGCCGCGTCGACGGCCAGCCGACGGGAAGCGGGGGGAACACGTCCACCGGCAGAAGCGCCCGCATGCCGGGGGTCTCGCCGAGGGTACGGCCGCCGACGCGTACGCGCGCGAGGTACTCGCGCAGGCGTGAGCCTGCGGTTTCGCGGATGATTTCCGCGACCAGCGCCTGAGGATTGCCGTGCGCGTCATCCAGATCGAGCTGCAATTCGGCGGTTTTCGCCCGTAGAAAGTCGCGGTGCTCGGAGCGGAAATTGGCCGCCACCCGCCAGTCGCTGATGCCCGCGAACAAGGCGACCGCGACCAGCGCCACCAGGGTGTAGAGCAGCGTCAGACGCCTCTCGATCGAGCGCCGGTGCCACGACAGATCAATCATCGGCGCTGTCAAGAAGGTAGCCGGCGCCGCGCACCGTGCGCAGCATCGGCGCGCCGAACGGCCGGTCGAGCTTGCCGCGCAAGCGCCGGATGACCACGTCGACGACATTGGTCTGCGCCTCGAAGCACACGCCCCAGACGCCTTCGGCGATCAAGGTGCGCGAGAGCACGCGGCCGCGATGGCGCGCGAGCATCAACAACAAGGCGTACTCCTTGGGCGTCAACTGCAGGAGCCGGCCACGGCGCGAGACCTGGTGGCGCAGTGAGTCGATGATCAAGTCGCCCACCTGCAGGGTCGCCGGCTCGCCCGCCGATTCGGTCCGTCGCATGAGATTGCGCAGGCGCGCGAGCAGTTCGGCAAAGGCAAACGGCTTCACCAGATAGTCGTTGCCGCCAAGATCGAAGCCGCGAACGCGGTCCTCGACGTGATCGCGCGCGGTCAGGAACAGCACGGGCGTGTCGACACCCTCCGTGCGCATCGTCCGCAGCACCTCCCAGCCGTCTCGCCCCGGCAGCATGACATCCAGTATGACGACATCGAAGAGGTGCTCGCGCAGGAAAGACAGCGCCTGGTTGCCGTCCTCGGCGAGCGTCACCGAATAACCCTGCTCGCCGAGGCCTTGGGACAGGTAGCGGCGGGCTTTGGCTTCATCCTCGGCAACTAGTATCCGCATCACCCCTTCAGCCCGGCCGGCGACGGCCTCGTTAACATGACGATTCTATCATTCGACTGATCGATCGATGTCATCGACACCGCGTTAGCATTGCGGATACCGATGCAACCGCGCCATACCGCCCATGAAAACCGTGTCCGAGCCTTGCATGCCGGCGTCCCGGCACTGGCCGCCCTGCTCCTCGCGTTGAGTGCGTCGGCCGCGCCCGTGACGCTGCCGGCACGCGAGCTCCACTATCGGCCGCGACAAACCGCCTGGGCGCGAGTCGAGCCGATCGCCCCGCTGGTGCTGCGAACGGCGCTCGCCGCGCGCATCATCGCGGTGCGTGTCCTGCCCGGAGAAGCGGTTCGAGCCGGCCAAGCCATAGTCACTCTCGGCGGTCCGCGCTTGGATGCGGCGCTGGCGGAGGCGCGCGCGGGCCTGCGCGCCGCGCAGGCTGAACTCGCGGCGGCACGCCGCAACGAGACTTCGGTCGCGCGCACCTATCCGGCGATCACGAATCGCCGGACGCTGGCGGCCGCGCAATCGGCGCTCGCGGCCGCACAGAGCCATTGGGCGCAAGCTCAGGCGACCGCCACACAACTGCGCGCCGAGACGCATCTGCGCAGCCCTGCCGCGGCGGTGGTGGGCCGCATCGAGGCCGCGCCCGGAACGGATTTGCCCGCGGGCGCCGCCGTGCTCAGCCTGCTGCCGCACGGTCGGCTGTGGCTGCGGGCCGAGTGGTTCGGTGGCGGCACTCTGCCGGCCTTGGGAGAGAGCGCGCACTTCGAGGTGAGCGGCGGCACACGCCAGATCCCGGTCCGCTTGCAAGGCGCCCTGCCGGCGCGCGCCGCGAATGGGGCGCGCGTGCTCGACTTCGCGCCGCTCGGCGCACCCTCCTGGCAGGCCGGAGACGTCGGTGAAGTGCGCCTGGCCGGAGCGCCGCGTGCCGCCCTCGCGGTTCCAGCGGCGGCGCTCGTGCTGCAGGCCGGCCGTTGGTTCGTGCTCACCGATGTGAACGGCAAGCTGCGCGCGCAAGCCGTCACGCCGGGCCCCACGCGTGGCGGCGAGGTGCTGATCCTCGCCGGCTTGAAGGTCGGTGTTCCCGTGGTCGTGCGCCAGGCGTACCTGCTGTATCACCGCGACATCGCCGACAGGTACACGTCGCCCGACTGATGCGCATACCGCCCCTCCTACGCCGGCCCCTGCTGTGGGTCATGGTCTATGCCGCGCTGCTCGCTTACGGGGCTTACGCACTCTGGCGCATTCCGGCCGAGGTGCTGCCGCGCTTCGACTTCCCGCAAGTCGGCGTCGTGGTGCACGCACCCGGCTACGCCACGCGCGAGATGGAGTCCCTGATCGCGCGACCGCTGGAAGGGCAGATCATGGGACTTGCCGATCTTACGACCCTGCGCGCGACGCTCGCGCAGGGCACCGGTCAATTCACGGCGCAATTCGTCCAGGGCACCGATCCGCAGCTTGCGCTGCAGGCCGTTTACGGTGCGATCGATCGGGCGCGCGCCAGCCTGCCGGCCGGCGTCCAGCCGTATGCCGAGATCATGGGCAACGCCGTCAACGAGATCGCCGACTATGGCGCGAGCCTGCCGCCGGATGTGCCCGCATGGCAGGCCGAGGATGCAATCCGCACCCGAGTGCTGCCCGCCCTGCGCGCCCTGCACGGGGTGCAGCGTGTCGAACTATTCGGCGCCGGGGCGCCGACCCTGTGGATTCAGCCGAGCCCCGCCGCCTTGATCCAGCATCGGGTCGGCATCGAGGCACTCGCGCGGGCCGTCCACGGCGATACGGTGATCGCACCGGTCGGGCGGCTCGTTCAAGGCCATCAAGACACCTTGCTCGAGCTCCGCAATCTGCCGCTCGATGCGAAGGCCGTGCTCGCGATTCCGGTGCCGACGCCCGGCGGACCGGTGCCGCTCGGCGCCCTCGCGCGCGTAGTGCGCACGCCACCGCCCGTGCACTACGGTCTTGCGCTCGACGGCAAGCCGGGTCTGGGCCTCATCGTTTTCAAGCAGCCGGACGCATCGACCGTGCCGGTCGATGCCGAGGTCGCCCGGACGCTGCGGCAGCTGCAGAATCAGTTGCCCGCGGGGGTTCGCTGGGTCGCAATCTACCGCCAGGCCCACCTGGTCTCCTTGATCGGCACCGACCTCACGCGCAATCTCGCGGTCGGCGGCCTGCTCGCGATCCTCGCGCTCGTCTGGCTGCTCGGCCGGCATCAGGGTGTCGGCGTGCTGGCGGTGACGATCCCGACCGCGCTGCTGCTCGCGATCGGCGGACTGTACGCGCTCGGACAGAGTCTGAACCTCATCACTCTCGGCGCACTCACGCTCGCCGTGGGATTGCTCATGGATGATGGCATCATCGTGCTCGAAGCGATACAGCATCGCTGGGACGGCGGCACGAGCGGCTGGAGCGGCGTGCGCGCCGGCGTCGGCGACATCGCGGTTGCCGACATCACGGGCACGCTGTCGACGGTGGCGGCCTATCTTCCCCTGCTGGTGGTGAGCGGACTCGCGGGCCTGTTCATGCAGCCCTTCGCCCTCGCGATGAGCATCGCGCTGCTCGCATCCCTCGTCGTATCGCTGACGCTGATTCCGATGATCCTCGGGCGGGGCCACCACGGCACGGCGGCGCCGGCGAGCGGCCGGCGTTTCCTGGCCGCGCTCGGGCGCGGCAACGATCGGCTGCTCGACATCACGCTTCGCCGGCCCGGCCTGAGCCTGCTCGCCGCCGCGGCCGCGTTCGTGATCGCCGTCGCCGCGCTCGCGGTGGTGCCGGTTAACTTCCTGCCCTTGCCCAACGAAGGCGTGCTGCTCGACAGCTTCACGTTCGCACCCGGCACCTCGCTCGGCGAGGTCATCACCACGACCGACCGGATGGCCGCGCGGCTGCGCGCCGACCACACCGTCGCCCACGTGTTCGCACGCGTCGGCTCGGCGAGCGACACCGCCTACACGGAGCGCAGCTTCGAAGGCGAGATGCAGATCGTGCTGCATGCCGGGGCCGGCACGAACCAGCTCGACAGCCTGGCCGCGCACCTGCAGAAGATCGCCGCGCAGCCCGGTGTGCAGCAGAGCATCGACACGCCGACGATCGAACGGGTCGGCGAGAGCCTCTCGGGTCTTCCGCAGCCGTTCGAAGTGACGATCTTCGGCAATCGCCTGCGCACCCTGCGCAGCCTGTCGGAAAAGGTCACGGCCCGCCTGAAGACCGTGCCGGCGCTCGCCGGCATCTTCAACAACGACGCCTACCCCGTGACCGAGGTCGACATCCGCCCGCGCGACTCGGTGTTGCGCAGCGAAGCACTCACGCCCGCGCGACTCGCCGATCAGCTCGACCTGCTGCTGCGCGGCCGCGTGATTGCGCAGATGCCGAACGGCGCAAGCCACCTCGACCTGTACGTGCGCACCGCCGATGCGCCATACCTCGATCTGCGCTCACTCGCGCGCGAGCCGATCCTCACGCCGCACGGCTGGGCGCCGCTCGCGCATCTGGCTTCGCTGCGGCTGCAGCCCGAACCGAATCAGATCGAACACAAGAACGGCGAGCGCGCGCTCAACATCCTCGCCACCCCGCAAGGCTCGCTCGGCGGCACGATCGCCGCCGCCAAAACGGCGCTCGCCGGCATCAAGGTGCCGGGCGGCTACCGCATCGCCTTCGGCGGCATGTATCCACAGTTGGTGAAAACCGCCGAGGCGCTCGGTGTCGCGGTCATTGTTGCGCTCGCTCTGATGCTCGGGATCCTCGCGCTGCAGTTCGGCGCTTGGCGCGTGCCGTTGATCTTGTTGCTGCAGGCGCCGCTCGCCTTCACCGGCGGCGCGCTCGCGCTGGCCGTGTCCGGCGTCGGCCTCAATGCGACCGGACTGGTGGGTCTGCTCACGCTCGTCGGCGTGAGCCTGAACCATGGGATCGTCCTGCTCTCCTACGTGCGCGCGCATGAGCGCGCCGGCGTACCGCCGGCCGATGCGGTGCGTCGCGCGGTCCACGAACGATTCCGCCCGATCGTGCTGACCACGCTCACTGCGAGCCTCGGGATGCTGCCCACCGCGCTCGGCTACGGGAGCGGCGCCGCCCCGGAACAGGGCCTGGCGATCGTCGTCCTCGGCGGCGTCCTCTGGAGTTCCGTGCTGTCCACCAATCTGCTGCCTGCGCTCTATCTGCGCTGGGGCACGCCGCGATGAAACGCCTGCTCGTCTGCGCGGTACTGCTGCTCGAAAGCGCCTGCGCGGTGTATCACCCGCTGGCGCTCGACCGCCGGGCGAAGGCGCCCGACGCGCTCACCGACATGAGCGTCGACGCCCATGCGCTCGCGTTCGTGCCACACCATCATGTCTTCGACCCGTCGCATGGACTCGACATGACGGATGTCGCGATGCTGGCGGTGACCAACGATCCGCAGTTGAAGCTCGCGCGCGATGCACGCGACATAGGCACCGCGCAGGCCTTCGCCGCCGGTCTGCTACCCGATCCGGTGCTCGACTTATCGCGCGGCTTGTCGACCAGCGGACCGGCCACCTCCTCAGCCTCCGGCGTCGGACTCGCGTATGACTTGAGCGCGCTGCTCACGCATGCGCTCGCGAAGCGCGCCTCGGCCGAGTCGAGGCGCGCAGTCAATCTGACTCTCCTGTGGAGGGAGTGGCAGGTCGTGGGCGCCTCGGGAGAACTGTTCACGCGAACCTGGTACGGGCAACGCGAGCTCGCCCGCTCACGCGACATCGTCCGCCGTCTGCAGAAGGTGGAGCGGGCACTGTCGAAGGCGCATCGGCACGGCGATGCCTCCCTCGCGGCGTTGGATGTCGAACAGTCGCTGCTGCAGACGATGCGCACGCGCCGCGACCGGATCGCGCAACTCGAGCTGGCCTCGCGCGAGCGCCTGGACGCGCTGCTCGGCCTGTCGCCGCGGGTAAAACTGCGCTTGAGGGATCCGACCCGCACGGCCGCCTTGAGCCCGGCAAGGATCGCCGCCGACCTCGATGAACTGCCTCGACGCCGTCCCGACCTTCTCGCGCTGCAGGCGGGCTACCGCAGCGAGAACGCCCGCTACCGGCAGGCCATCTGGCAGCAATTCCCCGCCATCGTCGTCGGATTGACGCGTGCCCGCGGCACCGACAGCGTGACCAGCCGCGGCCTCACCGTCGCCCTCACCTTGCCCGTCTTCAGCCGCAACCGTGGCCGTATCGCCGTCGCCAGGGCAACCCGCCGGGCGCTGCATGATGCCTACACCGCGCGCCTGATCGCGGCGCGCTCCGGTGTGCAGTTCATTGTGCAGGATGAGCATCTGCTCGAGCAACGGCGCCGCGATCTGGCGGCGGCCGTGCGGATCGCGGCTCGAACCCTGCGTGCACTGCAGACCCATGTCGTGCGCGGCGATGTGTCGCTCGCCGACGCACAACCGGCTGCGCTCGCGCTCTACGGGCAGCAAATCGAGTTGCTGCGCGTCGAGGCAAGGATCGAGGAGCAACAGATCAGCCTGCGCACGCTGCTCGGCGAGTGGGATGCGCACGGTCACAAGGGCGTGCGAGCAACGCCGCCGTAGCCGATCGCCTTGGAGCACCAGTCCACCGGGCCGGTGTTAACATGCCTGCGGGCAACGCTTGACGGCGCTCAACTCCACGGAGAGCCATGGATTTCATCGTGTTCTCGGATGACTGGGGCGAACACCCATCCAGTTCCCAGCACTTGTTTCGACAAATCGCCCGCGACCACCGGGTTCTCTGGGTGAACACCGTGGGCATGCGCAGACCGCGGTTGAACGCCGCCGACCTGCGCAAGGCGGCGCGAAAACTACGTCACATGCTGCGCCGGACCCCGGCGGCGGGCGGCCCCCGCGGTTCAGTGCCACCTGAAAATCTCGTGATAGTGCAGCCACCTATGCTGCCCCTGCCGGGCCTTGGTGCGGCGCGCGCGTTCAACGATTGGTCCGCGATTCGCGTCATCCGCTCGGCGCTCACGCACCACGGCATGAGCCGGCCCGTGGTGGTCACCACCGTACCGAATGCGTGCGACGTCGTCGACCACCTCGACGCTTCTTTGATCGTCTATTACTGCGTCGATGATTTCGCGGCATGGCCCGGCAACGACCGGCGGGTCGTACAGCGGATGGAGGCCCGCCTGATCGCGCGCGCCGACGTTCTCCTGGCCACGTCCGGGGCGCTGTTCGAAGCGCTGCGGTCCTCGGGCAAGCCGACGTTGCGCTTCGATCACGGCGTCGACGCCGAGCACTTCGCGGGACCTTGCGGCCGGGAGCACCCGAGGCTCGCAAGCCTGCCGAAGCCCAGGGCCGGCTTCTTCGGACTGCTCGATGAACGGGTGGACGATGCGCTGCTCGCACAGATTGCCCGTCGCATGCCGGAGTGGACCTTCGTGCTCGCCGGGCCGCAGGTGGCTGCGCTGGCGCAGAGCGCGTCCTGCCCGAATATCATCCGGATCGGATCGCTGCCTTACACGGAACTGCCGCCTTTCGTCGACGGCGTCGATGTCCTGATCATTCCCTACCGGGTCAATGAATTCACGCAGACCATCTCCCCGCTCAAGCTGAACGAGTACCTGGCGACGGGCCGGCCCGTGGTCAGTTCCGCTCTGGCCGAATCCGCGCGACGCGGCCCTCTGGTGCGGATTGCCGGCCGCGCCGACGAATGGGTCGACGCCCTGCGCCGTGCGCTCCACGATGATCGACACGAGCGCCTGACGGCAGTCGCCGACCTGCTGCGCGGCCTGTCCTGGCGGGAAAAGAGCGTTTCGTTTCTCGAATTGATCGAGGCCCGGATCGGGCGCCGCTAACCCGGCAGCATCAGCACGAAGCCATCGTTTTCGTAGGCGTAGAACCGCCATTCGAGGACGGTCTTCGGCGTGCCGAGAATGACGAGTTGTTGGCGCAACGTGGCGATGTCATTGAATACGTCCGAGGTCTTGATCAGATTTTCGTATTTTCCGAGCAATTTTTCCGCACCGGGCCCCTCGGCCGCGTAAGTGATCAAGACCTTGAGTGGCGCGTTGAAGGACTGCAGCTTGTTCATCTTTTCATGGGCGCGCGCTGCATCGTTCTCATGTTCGATCGCGACCGAAATCCAGTTCGCGTAGCTCGCGTACTTGCCGGTGTCATCGACACCGCGCTCCTCGTACAGCATGCCGTCGAGCGTGTAGTACTCCCTCTTCCAGGACGACAATCCCAGCTTCCTCGCCACTCGCGGATAAATCGTCGTCCGCATGTAGAAATTGTAGGATTTGGTCTCGAAGCCCAGGGCCGCGCGAAAGTTGTCGCCCTCCGCTTGCATGACCGCAACGAAGGCGTTGCGAAATTCGCGGGGCGTGATCTTGTTCATGGTGTCCTTCGATTCCCGACGGGTCCGGTGCACACGTCCGCCGCGAATGGCGTCGATTGAACCTTGCAAGGACTGCCCCGTCAAGCCTGCGGCTCCATGCGCCGTTCGGCGCCGCGCGCTACCATGAACGCAACACCACCGCCGCGAGACTTGCACCATGGAAGCCACCACGAGCATCCGCATCGAGCACGACAGCATGGGCGCGGTACAGGTGCCAGCCGCACATTATTGGGGAGCGCAAACACAACGCTCGCTCGAGAATTTTCGTATCGGCACCGAACGCATGCCGCTCACGTTGATCCACGCGCTGGCCGTGCAGAAGAAGGCGGCCGCTCTTGTCAACATGCAAATCGGCGAACTCGACCCGCGAATCGGCGCGGCGATCGTCGCGGCGGCCGATGAGGTGATCGCCGGACGGCATGACGACGAATTCCCGCTCGTCATCTGGCAGACCGGATCGGGGACGCAAACCCACATGAACATGAACGAGGTGCTGGCCGGTCGCGCCAATGAACTGCTCGGCGCCGGCCGCGGCGGCAGCCAGCCGGTGCATCCGAACGACGACGTCAATCGCGGCCAATCCTCCAACGACAGTTTCCCGACCGCGATGCACGTCGCCGCCGCCGGGGAGGTGCAGCGGCGGTTGCTGCCGGCACTGCGCCAACTGCACGCCGCGCTCGCCGCCAAGGCCGGCGCCTTCGCGACGATCGTCAAGATCGGCCGAACCCATCTGCAGGATGCGACGCCGCTCGCCCTCGGCCAGGAGTTCGGCGGCTACGCGCGCCAGGTCGAACTCGGGATGGAGCGCATCGAGGCCTGCCTGCCACGCCTCTACCGGCTGGCCCAGGGCGGCACGGCGGTCGGCACCGGCGTGAACACCCGGCCGGGGTTCGACGAGCGCATTGCCGGGACCATCGCGCGCCTCACCGGGCTGCCATTCACCACCGCCGCCGACAAGTTCGAGGCGCTCGCCGCGCACGACACGCTCGTCGAACTATCCGGCGCACTCAACGTGCTGGCGGCATCGTTCACCAAGATCGGCGGCGACCTGCGCCTGCTCGCTTCCGGCCCGCGCTGCGGCCTGGGCGAACTGCACCTGCCGGCGAACGAACCCGGCTCCTCCATCATGCCGGGCAAGGTCAATCCGACCCAGATCGAGGCGCTGTTGATGGTCGCGGCGCAGGTGATCGGCAATCACCTGATCATCACGATCGCCGGCAGCCAGGGTCAGCTGGAATTGAACGCGATGAAGCCCGTGATCATCCACGGGTTGCTGCAGTCGATCGGCCTGCTCGCCGATGCGGCGGCGAGTTTCACCGAGCACTGCGTCGCCGGCATCGAGCCCGACCGCCGGCGCATCGAGGAGTTGCTGCAAAATTCGCTGATGCTGGTGACGGCGCTGAGCCCGCACATCGGTTACGACAAGGCGGCGCAGATCGCCCGCCGAGCGCATGAAAGCGGCGGCACGCTCAAGCAGGCGGCGCTCGAGCTCGGTTTCCTCAGTGAAGCGCAGTTCGACCTCTGGGTGCGGCCGGACTCGATGCTCGGCCCGGCCTGAAGACCGGGCGCAGCGCCGGACCGCTCAACGCGCTCAGGACGCCGCGCGCTGCAGGAGCGTGGCCAAGAAGAAGGCGCGGCGGAATTCGGCCATGCAGTCGAGACCTGATGCCGAGCGGAACGCATCGTGAATGCCACGGGTTTCCCGCGACGCGAGGTCGATCCCGAAAAAATAATGATTGACGACGAGGACCAGTCCGTCCGGCGTCAGGATCGAGGCGATCTTGCCGGCGAACAGCTTCAATGCCGCCGGACTCCTCGACTTCACGTAGTACAGCGTGTCGGCAATGATGATCAAATCGTACGCGGACTCCTGGGGGGCGGCCTCGAGCATGTCCCGCTGCAGGTAGCTCACGTTCGGATGGCCGGCGGACAGGCGCGTCGCCTGGCGGATCGCCTCGCCGGAAATGTCGGTACCCAGCACCCGCTCGCCGAACGGGGCGAGCTTGCGCGTGAATGTGCCGAGGCCGCAGCCGATGTCGAGGATGTTCCGGTAGCGGCGATTCGGCAGCATCGAGAGCAGACAGGCATACTTTCGCTGCTGATAGCGGTATTGGGGCAGCTCGACACCGAAGGGGTCGTGGGTGTCGGCGTACAGATCATCGAACGCCGACCCGGCCTGTCCCTCCTGACTCAGCCGATCCAGGCGCGCGTCGGCCCGGGCAGAACGGACCCAATAGGCCACATCGCGAATCGTCATGAAGAAATTGGTCGGCGCGGGGGCCAGCCCCTCGAAAGTCGGCATGCGGATCCCCCCCGTGGCCAGGCACGACGGACTCTAACACGCCCGGCAATTGACCGGGTTGGGGCGTTCGAGCGATCATGAAACCATGTTTCGTAGCCCTCAGCTCGCTCGGTGACGGCGCGGTGACGCCGAAGGCCCGCAAGCTGCGCCTCGCGCAGGTGATCCTGCTGGCCATTCCGTGTGTTGCGGTGCTGATCGCGCCCTTCTACGACCTCAGCGCGCCCTCTCTGTTCGGCGTGCCGTTCTTTTACTGGTGGCAGCTGATCTGGGTGCCCCTGTCGGGGCTGTGCATCGGCATCGCATACCGCGTGAACGCATGCACGTCGTAGCGACCGCGGTCTTCGTCGCGCTGTTCGTGTTGGTCAGCATTCTCGGGTTCCTCTCGGCGCGCTGGCGCCGGGGCGACCTGCGGCACCTGCACGAATGGGGCTTGGGAGGTCGGCGGTTCGGCGGGTGGATCACCTGGTTTCTGATCGGCGGCGACCTATATACCGCCTACACCTTCATCGCCGTGCCGGCGCTCGTGTTCGGCGCCGGGGCGCTCGGCTTCTTTGCCGTTCCCTTCACGGTGCTCGTCTACCCACTGGTGTTCTCCATTCTGCCGCGGTTCTGGTCGGTGACCAAGGCGCATGGCTACGTCACCGCCGCCGACTTCGTCGCCGGCCGCTACGGCAGTCCGACCCTCGCGCTCGTGGTCGCGCTCACGGGCATCGTCGCGACGATGCCGTACATCGCGCTGCAGCTGGTCGGCATTCAGGTGGTCGTCGCGGCGCTTGGATTCACGGGCGGACATGGCCTGCTCGGCGATCTGCCGCTGATCGTCGCCTTCGTCGTGCTCGCCGCGTTCACCTATACGAGCGGACTGCGGGCGCCGGCCTCGATCGCGGTCGTGAAGGATCTGTTGGTGTACATCACGGTGGCCGCGCTCATCGTCGTCGTGCCGATCAAACTCGGCGGCTTCGGCGCGATCTTCGCGTCGATTCCGCGGACACATCTGTTGTTGCCGCCGGTGAAGGCGGGCAATCTGGGCTTGCAGTCGCTCTACCCGACGCTCGCGCTCGGCTCGGCGCTCGCGTTGATGCTCTATCCGCACGCGACGACCGCGGTGCTGGCGGCGGACAGCCCCAAGACGCTGCGGCGCAATCTGGTCTTCCTGCCGGCCTACTCGATGCTGCTCGGCCTGATCGCACTGCTCGGTTATGTGGCCTACGCGGCAGGCGTCGAGAAGCTGCCTGATATGCAGCCGTACTTTCGGCGCTACGGCCCGCAGTTCGCGATGCCCGGTCTGCTGCTGCATTTCTTCCCCGGCTGGTTCGTCGGCGTCGGCTTCGCGGCGGTGGCGATCGGCGCCCTGGTGCCCGCCGCCATCATGTCGATCGGCGCGGCCAATCTGTTCACCCGCAACATCTACAAGGCGTACATCAAGCCCGGCTGTTCGGCCAAGACCGAAACTGAGGTGGCCAAGCTCGTGTCCCTGATGGTCAAGTTCGGCGCGCTGCTGTTCGTCGTCTACCTGCCGGTGAAATTCGCGATCCAGTTGCAACTGCTCGGCGGCGTGCTGGTGCTGCAGACCTTGCCGGCCGTCGGGACCGGCTTGTACACCCGCTGGTTCGAACCGAAAGCCTTGCTGCTCGGTTGGGCCGTCGGCCTGTGCTGGGGGATCTGGGCGGCCTCACGGAGCGGCTTCCAGCAGTCCGGCTATGCGCTGCACCTCGCCGGCTTCGTCATCCCGGCGTACATCGGCCTGTATGCGCTTGCGTGGAATTTCCTGGTCGCCATCGCCGCCACGGCGCTGCTGCGCACGCTCGGGCTCGCCGATGCGACGGACGCGACCGTCACGGCAGACTATGCGGGCTAAGGCGGTGCGCCGATTCGCCGGCGCCATGCATTGGCCATAGATTTCATCTATGGCTTCGATGAAAACGATGCATTTCCATGCTTGCGCCGAATGGGCCATGCTGTGTTCACGACGCCAAACCGGAGAACGCCATGAGCAACGCCCAGTGTCCCTTCAATCACGCCGCCGGCAGCGGCACCTCGAACCGTGACTGGTGGCCAAGCCGGCTGAACCTGCGCATCTTGCACCAGCACTCGCCCCTGTCCAATCCGCTCGACAAAGACTTCGATTACGCCGCCGCCTTCAAGAGCCTGGACCTTTCGGCGGTGAAGAAGGATCTGCGGGCCCTGATGATCGACTCGCAGGACTGGTGGCCGGCCGATTTCGGTCACTATGGGCCTTTGTTCGTCCGCATGGCCTGGCACAGCGCCGGCACCTACCGCACCGGCGACGGCCGCGGTGGCGCCGGCAGCGGCAATCAGCGCTTCGCTCCCTTGAACAGCTGGCCGGACAACGTCAACCTCGACAAAGCACGCCGGCTTCTCTGGCCGATCAAACAGAAGTACGGCCGGAACATCTCGTGGGCCGATCTGATGATTCTCACCGGCAACGTCGCACTCGAGTCGATGGGATTCAAGACCTTCGGCTTCGGCGGCGGACGCGAGGACATCTGGGCCCCGGAAGAGGACGTCTACTGGGGTTCGGAGAGCACCTGGCTCGGTGCCGGCGCTCGCTACAGCGGCGACCGGAATCTCGAGAACCCGCTCGCGGCCGTGCAGATGGGCCTGATCTATGTCAATCCGGAAGGGCCCGAGGGTAACCCCGACCCGCTGGCCGCGGCGCGCGACATTCGCGAGACCTTCGCCCGCATGGCGATGAATGACGAGGAGACGGTGGCGCTCATTGCCGGCGGTCACACCTTCGGCAAAACCCATGGCGCGGGCGATGCCTCGCTGGTGGGCGTCGCGCCCGAAGCGGCCGAACTCGAAGAACAGGGCCTGGGCTGGAAGAACCGGTTCGGCACCGGCAAGGGCGGGGACACGATCAGCAGCGGTCTGGAGGTCACCTGGAGCGCCACGCCCACGAAATGGAGCAACGAATTCTTCCGAAACCTCTTCGGCTACGAATGGGAATTGACCAAGAGCCCGGCCGGCGCCCACCAATGGATGCCGAAGAGTGGTGCGGGCGCGGGGAGCATCCCGGACGCTCACGACCCGGCGAAGCGTCATGCGCCGGCGATGTTGACCACGGATCTGGCGCTGCGCGTCGATCCGGCCTACGAGAAAATCTCACGGCGCTTTCACGACAACCCGCAGCAATTCGCCGATGCATTCGCGCAGGCATGGTTCAAGCTGACCCACCGCGACATGGGGCCGCACACGCGCTACCTTGGACCGGACGTGCCGGCCGAGCCGCTGATCTGGCAGGACCCCATCCCCGCGGTCGACCACCCCTTGATCGACGAGCGTGACATCGCCGCACTGAAGGTGAAGATCCTGGCTTCGGGCCTGTCGGTCGCGCAAATGGTGTCGGGCGCGTGGGCCTCGGCATCCACCTTCCGTGGATCCGACAAGCGCGGCGGTGCAAACGGCGGCCGTATCCGCCTCGCACCACAGAAGGACTGGGCGGTGAACCAGCCCGTTCAGCTCGCCGAGCTATTGAAGTGCCTCGAGGGCATCCAGCGCAAGTTCAACGGCGCCGCGTCCGGCGGCAAGAAGGTCTCGCTCGCCGACCTGATCGTGCTCGCCGGTTGCGCGGCCATCGAGCGGGCGGCAAAAAACGCGGGCCACGACGTGAGCGTTCCCTTCACGCCAGGACGCATGGACGCCTCGCAAGAAAAAACCGACGTCGCCTCCTTCGCCGTGCTCGAACCGATCGCCGACGGCTTCCGCAATTACCTAGGGGGAGGATGCCGCGCGCCGGCCGAAGCGCTGCTCGTCGATCGGGCCCAGCTGCTGACCCTGACGGCACCCGAGATGACCGTGCTCGTGGGCGGCTTGCGCGTGCTGGACACCAACGTCGGACGAACCCCGCACGGTGTCTTCACCACACGGCCGGGGACGCTGAGCAACGACTTCTTCGTCAATCTGCTGCACCCGGGCACGCAATGGCAGGCCGTCTCCGACGCCCGCGACGTCTTTGCGGGGCGGGATGCGAAAACCGGCGAAGCGAAGTGGACCGGAACCCGTGTCGACCTCGTCTTCGGATCGAACGCCGAACTGAGGGCGTTGGCGGAAGTCTATGCGAGCGCGGATGCGCAGGAGAAATTCGTCAACGACTTCGTGTCGGCCTGGGACAAGGTGATGAATTTGGATCGCTTCGACCTCGGGTAAGAGCCGGGCGAGACGCGGGCAAAGCGCCGCTCAATCATGCGATACTGCGGCTCAGGGATCCAAAATCACGGGGAGCACGAGTACACGCATGAATACCTTTCGCGTCAAGCCGCTCGACGACATCCTCGCCACCGCCGAAAGGAACAGCCTGACGCGTCAACTCGGCGCCTTCCAGCTGACCATGCTGGGAATCGGCGCCATCATCGGCACCGGCATCTTCGTGCTAACCGCCGAAGCGGCGCAGAAGGCCGGTCCGGCGATGATGATCTCGTTCGTGATCGCCGCCGTGGTTTGCGCCCTGGCGGCGCTCGCCTATGCGGAACTCGCGGCGATGGTGCCGGTGTCCGGCTCAGCCTATACCTACACCTACGCGGTGATGGGTGAGGCGCTCGCCTGGGTGGTCGGGTGGGCGCTGATCCTCGAATACGCCGTTTCCGCCGGCGCGGTGGCGGTGGGCTGGTCCGGCTATTTCAACGGACTGCTGCAGTCGATGGGCATCACCCTGCCCGAATTCCTGCGCGCCGGACCTTACGCCGGCGGCATGTTCAACCTGGTGGCCTTCCTGATCTCACTGGCGGTCACCGGACTGCTGGTGGTCGGCACCACTGAGAGCGCGACGGTCAACGCCATTCTGGTGTCGATCAAGGTCGCCGCCCTGACCGTTTTCGTGATCGTGGCGCTGCCGGCCGCGAAGAGTGCCAACTTTCACCCGTTCCTGCCGACCGGCTGGGGAAGCCCGCTGAGCGGCAGCGGGCTCGGCGTGCTGGGCGCGGCGGCTTCGATCTTCTTCGCCTATGTGGGTTTCGATGCCGTATCCACGGCCGCCGAGGAGACCCGCAATCCGAACCGCAACGTGCCAATCGGGCTGATCGGCTCTCTGTTGGTGTGCACGGTGTTCTACCTCCTGGTCGGCTATGGCGCCGCGGGCGCCAACGGCGCACAACCGATGATGGTCGACGGCCATGCACTGCAACCGGGCAGCCCCGCGATGGCGACCGCCTGCGAAGGCATCCACAATCTGGTGTGCAGCAAGCAGGCGCTCTCCTTCGTCCTGCGCGACCTCGGCTTCCCCGCGCTCGGCAACCTGGTGGCGCTCGCGGCGAGCATCGCCCTGCCTTCGGTGATCCTGATGATGATCTACGGGCAGACCCGCATTTTCTTCACGATGTCCCGTGACGGACTTCTGCCGCGCGGACTCGCCAAGGTGCATCCGCGTTTCCACACGCCGCACCTCATCACCCTGATCACCGGCACCGCGGTCGCATTTTTCGCCGCCCTTTTCCCGGTCGGCCTGCTCGCCGACGTGTCGAACTCCGGCACCTTATTCGCCTTTGCAATGGTCGCGCTGGGGGTGCTCACGCTGCGCTATACCCAGCCCGATCGCAAACGCCCGTTCCGCATTCCCAACGTCCTGGTCTGGCCCGTCTGTGTCGGCGCCGTGCTCGGCTGCGTGGTGTTGTTCCTCAGCTTGAGCGCGTTCACGAAGTATTTCTTCGCCGGCTGGGCGGTCGCCGGCTTGATCCTGTACTTCCTCTACGGCGTGAACCACAGCGACCTGGCGCGCCGACCTCCGCGCTGATGCCGGAATTCGTCTCGCCCGCTTGTTCGATGCACGAGGCGAGTGACGTCTATATGGGTTACGCGGGCGCGGATGAATTGATCGCGGCCCTCGGCGAATTGATTGAACTGGAGCGTGCCGGGCGGCGGCTCGCTCGTGATTGCTTGGGTGACGGTGACCTGCCCGGCCTTGCCCCTGGAGAAGAACGGCTGCGCTCCATGCGGCGCAACCATGCCCGCTCCTACGCCGTGCTATGCCGCCACCTGCTGGCACTCGGCGGCAAGCGCTCCCGCCGGACCGCGGCAACGTGCCTCGAGGTGGCATCCTTGACGCATCCGACCCAGCGACTCGACGCGCTCAAACGCAACCAAAGCGGCAGCGTGCTCAAGCTGCGTGAATTGCTGCCGAGAGTTCGCAACGACCGATTGCACACCGATCTGTCCGCGATACGGCGGTCCCATGAGATCGAGATCGGCCTTGCCGACGATTCCGCTCGCTCCTGAGCAGGGCCGATGATGCCTGCCCAGAACTGGGAGGAGGTTCGCCGGTGGCGCAAGCTCACGCGGGAGCGACTGATCGAGCACCGAACGGCGCTCGCGCCGGCGGTTCGCCGTTCGCTCGGCGAACGGGCCTGCGCGGCGCTGGCTCAGGCGGTCGATCTGCGGCCGTACGAGGTGCTCGGCTTTTGCTGGCCCATTCGCGGTGAATTCGACGTCCGCGAGGTCGCGAAGCGGCATCTGGCCGGCGGCGGTCGGCTCGCCCTGCCGGTGGTCGTCGAAAAGTCAGCTCCAGTCGAATTCTGGCGGTGGTACCCGGGCATGGCGATGCAGACCGGGTTCTGGAACATTCCGATCCCCAAACGGCGGGAGCTGTTGGTACCGCAGGCCGTCATCGTACCCCTCGTGGGCTTCGATGAGTCGGGGTATCGGCTCGGCTATGGGGGTGGCTATTTCGACCGGACCCTTGCCGCGGCCTCACCGCGGCCGTTCGCGATCGGCTTCGGATACGCAGACTCGCGACTCGCGACGATCCACCCTCAGCCGCACGACATCCCCATGAACCTGATCGTGACCGACGAGGGGAGTCTGGTGCCGGGGTCGAATCCCCTGCCCGGAGCCGGGGGGTACTACTTCAGGAGCTTTACTTGAAGGTCGCCTTGAAGCCGACGTAGGAAGCCATTGCTGTCGCGCTGGATCTTCTGACAGGCACCGTTGGCGTTGTAGCATCGCGACAGGATCGCATCGAGTCCCACGTTGCCGATCGCGCCATTGATGCGAATGTGGTGGTAGTCCACCGACAAGCCGGGGTTACGGCCCATCCGGCTATGGAACTTCGCCCTAGGGCCTGCGGCCGGCCAATGCAACGAGTTGTGGTTTTTTTGCAAAAAACGACAATCTCCAGGAGGATTTCGCGAATTGTGTCGTCTATTACATATGCGGCCCAGAAAAAAATATTTGTGGGCCGGTGTTGCGATTCGCAATTTCCTTATTTTTGGGGGGGAGCACATGTTCAAGTCCGATTCCTCGGCTGCCGCGCGTCGTTGCGCCGGCCATCAGCGGCCGCTTGCACGCGCGGTCGTCACGACCGTGGCGGGCCTGCTGGCCACTGCCGCCGCCGCCGCGCCCGGTAGCCCGATTCAAACGCAGCCCGCCGCATCGTCGCCGGCTGCGCAGCAGAGTTCGCTCGCCGCAGTAGTGGTGACCGGCAGCTTGATCGCGAGCCGCAGCGACACCGCATCAAGCCCGCTGGTGACCGTGGGCGCAGGACAAATCTCCGCCGTCGGTCAAGTCTCTCTCGACACCGCGCTCGGTCAGATGCCGCAGTTTGCCGCCGGTCAGGGACAGACCGAAGTCGGTGACGTCCAGGGTGCGACCGGCTTCCAGGGTGGGCAATCGTACGCCGACCTGCGTGGGCTCGGCGCAGAGCGCACGCTGGTGCTGCTCGACGGCCAACGGATGGTGCCGACCAGTCCTGCCGGAACCGTGGATCTGAACACGATCCCGATGGCGCTGATCAAGAACGTCGACGTCATTACGGGCGGCGCGTCGGCGGTTTACGGCTCTGATGCCATCGCGGGCGTCGTCAATTTCCGCCTTCGGCGGCACTTCAGTGGCATCCGGCTCTCCTATCAGCACGGCGCATCGACCCACGGCTACGGCAAGGAAGACTCCTTCAGCGCGCTGATGGGCGGGAACTTCGCGCATCACAAGGGCAACGCCGTCGTTGACATGGAGTACAACGAACGAGGTGCGGTCAGTGGCCAACAGTTGGCGTTTTTCAGAAGCCCCCAATTCGCGCGCACGGTTCCGTTCCCGCCGGAAGGGCGCTTCGCATTGGGAGGCGTTCCCGTCTCAGCAGTCAATGCGACTCTCGCGCAATACCCCGGGACCACCCCGTTGAGCGGCACCGGAGCGTATCCGGGATTCCTCGGCGTAAACAACGATGGGTCGATCTTCACCACCGGGGATGCGCCCAATTGCGTGCAGAACTATCGGCCGACGGGCCAGACGCCCGGTTTGGCAATCAGCCCGAACTGTCAGCAGATTATTGCCCAGTTGGGGCCGTATTTCGCCGCCCAGGTGCCCTCTCGCCGCTATAACCTTTTCGCGCATGTGACCTACAAACTCAATCACGACATTCGGGCGTACGGGCAGATCAATTTCATGCACTCGACCGCCCAGGATCTGCAGGGCGGGGCGTTCTTTAACGGAAATCCCAAGCCCCTCCTGGTTCCGCTCAATAATCCGTTTGTGCAGAATAATGCGGCACTCCAGACACTGATCGGCGCGCAGACGACCCCGAATAATGGGCCGCTGGTTGTCGAGCAATGGGCGACCCAGTTCGGTCCTCGTATCGAGAAATTTGACTACAATGACTATCAGTTGACTGCGGGACTGAAGGGTGCGATCGGATCGACGAGTCTGGCCTGGAACGTGTTCGGATCCTATGGGCAGACGAATTTCAACAATTCCCAAGCCAATAACATCAATCTCCCGGCGCTCGAGACCATCATGTATGGCACGGCGAACTATCTCGGGGGAAGCGGTAATTCGTGTGTCGGTTATGCCTGGGATCCGTTGGGCAACCATCCGCTGAGCAAGGGTTGTCTCGAGTACGTCAATGGAACGGCCACGAACGTTTCCGTGCTGACGCAGAAGTACTTCGAGGGCGACAGCAGCGGTACGCTGTGGAAGTTGCCCGAGGGTAACCTGAAATTCGCACTCGGTGCGGACTACCGTGGCGATTCGTTCAACTATGATGCCTCTCCGCTGATTAATCCGGCAGTCAATACCCTGCCGGCGTTTGCACCGAACCTTCCGCAGCAAATTATCTCGCCTTCTTACGATCTGGCTTCTTCGACGAGCGGAACCCAGAATGTTCGCGAGGTGTACCTCGAGCTGCGTGTGCCGGTGATGCACAATATGTTTCTCGCGAAGAACGTATCGTTGGACATCGCGGGCCGGCATTCGCAATACGATCTGTTCGGAGGCGCCAACACCTGGATGGCTGATCTGCACTGGGAGGCCAATAATACTGTGACGTTCCGTGGCGGCTTCCAGCGGGCCTTCCGGGCGCCGAGCCTGCAAGATCTTTACAATCCGTCCATTCAGGCACAGGTGCCCATTTCCGGCGATCCGTGCAATTACAACAGTTCGTACCGGACTGGTGCCAATGCAACGCAGGTCGCCGCTCTGTGTCAGGCGCAGGGTGTGCCGAACGGTCTGCTCTCGTCCTATTCGTACGGCGAGGCGTCGGCAAATGGAGTCTATACCGGCAATACTCAGCTGAAGCCGGAGATCGCGAACACCTATACGCTCGGCTTTGTTTTGACACCGCATTTCCATGGGGATATGGCACGCGATCTTGGCGCGTCGATGGACTACTACCACATCAAGATCAACGGTGCGGTGGGTGCTGTCACTGGAGACCTGGTGCTGCAGAGCTGCTTCAATGCGAATGGTGCTGATCCGAGCTATTCGAATAGCAACTACTTCTGCCAGCAGATCTCACGCGATCAATCGACCGGAGCGCTGGCGACACTGAAGACGTTCGAAGAAAATATCGGCTCGTACACCACCGACGGTGTCGACATCCAGGGGCATTGGGGCTTCCCATTGCATGCGCTGGGTATGTCGCGCCGCGCCGGACGGGTGTTGTTGCAGACGTACGTCACATACCTTCGGTCGCTGCAAGTGGTGGGGTTGGGGGCGCCGAGCGTAAATCTGGCCGGTTCGGTAGCCGATACCTACTCGGCGATCGCCGCAGACGGAGCGAGCATCTCTGATCTGTCTCATCCGAGCTGGAAAGCCAATACGATGCTCGGATATGCCAATGGACCACTCGGAGCGGCGTTGCATTGGCGCTTTATCTCCTCGATGACGAATCTGATGGATGGCGTAAATAGCGGTGACGCGGGTGTTCCGGCGTACAGCTATTTCGACCTGAACGGCCACTACCAAATCAATTCGGAGCTGCAGATTTCTGCTGGTATCACGAATTTGTTTGATAAGACTCCGCCATTTGTGGCGGGTGCGCCGTTGCTGACGGACGCGGCGACCTACGATATCTTCGGTCGGCAGTATTTCGTCGGTATAAAGGCGAACTTTGACTGATTCGTGATCGTTCCAGTCTGATGAGACAACCCGGCTCCGGCTGCGATCAAAAGCAGCCGGAGCCGGTTCGCATCAGCACTCCGTGGCGACGAGTTCTAAAACGGCGCTGCCATGCGGTCACCGTCACGGCTGGCTGGTGCGCGACGAGGACAGCGGCCACCTTGATCGCGAGCCGCGGTCCGCGGCAGAGGGAGCGCGACGCTCAGCGCTTCAATCGAACCCGGACCCGGGTTCCTCGTGGCTGCAGTCGCGCAACCGAGATCCTCGCCCCGATCGCGTCCGCTCGATAGTGCATCGAATGCAGTCCAAACCCGGACCTGCGACCTTCCGGGATGCCGCTGCCGTCATCGATCACGTCGATGATCAGCGCTTCCGGCGACACGGTGACGTTGATGTTCACCCGCGTGGCATTCGCATGCCGGACGACATTGGTCACGGCCTCCTGAACGATGCGATACAGGTGGTCGGCCGTGGCCGAATCGATCGCGAGCGTGAACTCGCCGGGTGCGGCGAGTTCGATCGGCAGGCCTGATTGACGGTAGTGCTGCGCCAGAGCGCTCAAGGCAAAGAACAAGCCCCCATATTCAGCCGTCCCCGGCGCAAGGCCGTAGGCGAGCCCGCGGGTCGTCTCGATCGCGCCGTTGACGAGCTCTATAAGGTGTTCGATTTGATCCGGCGCGACCGCCTCACCGCGCAGTGCGCGCGTCTGACAGCTGCGCAGCAGCAAGCTCACCCCCGTCAGCACCTGGCCGAGTCCATCGTGCAGATCGGCTCCGATTCGGCGCTGTTCACCATGGATCGCCCCGAGCATATGTTCGACCAGAGCCTTCCGATTGGTGATGTCCTCGGCCATGCCGATCACGCTCGCATCACCATCGGGCGTCGCGGCCGCCAGGGGTTCGGCTGCCATGCGCAACCAGCGCCTCTCACCGCTCGCCGACGAGACCCGCAGCTCGATCTCCACGGTCTCCCCGCGCCCGAGCGCCGCCAGCCGATCCACGGCTGCCCCCCGATCGCGCGGATCGACGAAGCTTTGCCAGCCGCGACGATTGAGCTCCTCGCGTTCACAGCCGAATATCCCCGCGAATTCGTCATCCGCCCAGGTGAATTCGATGCGCCCATTCAAATCGATGCGCGCTTCGAAGACATGACCCCGCACCAGGCGCGCGAGCGTACGGTAGCGCTCGGCGGCGAGGCTGCGCTCGAATTCCGCCCTCTTGCGTTCGTCGATATCGATGCAGACGCCGATCCGGGACGTCAATGTGCCGCCGGCATCCGGCACCGCCGTCGCGCTGCGCTCCTGCACCCAGCGCCAGCCCCCTCGGGCGGTTCGCACCCGGAAATCGATGACATACGGGCCTGCGGCGACCGGCGTGCTCGCAGCCTGACGCGAGCGATAGCGGCTGATGTCCGCGGGGTGAATTTGCGCGCACCAGCGATCCTCGAAATTCGCCCCGTCACACGGATCGATGCCGAGCCTCCCGCACCAGTCATCCAGCCATCGACGTTCGTTCGTGGCGACGCGTTCCCAAAGACCGATCCCGGTGCCGGCCACCGCGTTCAGGCGCGCCGCACCGTTGCGCAATTCGGCCAGTTCCGCATGGCGGCGGATCACGAACGCGGTCAACTGTGCGGCGAATTCGATGAACTTCATTTCCGCGCCGGACGGTCTGCGCGGCACCGTGTAATACAGCGCGAGCGTCCCGACGAGCCGCTGTGCATCGTCGAGGACCGGTACCGACCAGCACGCGCGCAAGCCGAACGAGACCGCCAGAGATGCGTAACGGCGCCACAAGGCAGAGGTCTCGACATCATCCACGATGACCATTTGCTTGCGGGCGGCGGCCGTTCCACACGAGCCCTCGCCCTCGGCGATGGATACCACGCGGGCCGCCTCGGCATACCCGCCGGGAAAGCTCGGCGCCGCGCATAGTCGCAACCGCTTGCCCGTCTCATCGACCAGCATCACGCTGCACAGCATTCCGTCGGTCCACCCCTCGACATAGCGGACCAGACCCTCGAGCACGGTGCCGAGCGGGGCCTGCGAGCCAAGCAAGGT